>JAOUNK010000462.1 GCA_029881015.1 Gammaproteobacteria bacterium
CGGCACAACCATGTACTCATACGGAATATAGATTGCCACAGTCAACGAGCCGGCACGTGCCCATCGTATTGGCTTGTCGATACCGTTTACGACAACGCGATAGTCGTCTCCGAGCGCCGATGTTACTGCTCGAACATCCTCGGCGAACAATTTGATCGCCTGCTCCCGGTATTGCTCCGGGTTGACAATGCTGACCTCAACGTCGCCGTCGACGAATACCTCGGTACGACCGATCATCTTGAGCTCGGCGATAAAGCGCTTGAGCTCGATGATCAGCGCTTCGCCATCATCTATCGAACTCGGCACAGCGGACTTCGCCCGGAAATACGTCTGGCTTGTATCCGGCCTGTTTCCGGCGTCCAGATCGACCCGGTAGTTGGCTTTGGTCAGGGGGATCACGAAGCCGCTTTCAGTGACCGTGCTCAGTTCGATGTTGCTGTTCTTGCTTGCTGCCGAGATTGCCGCAAGTAGCGTCCTGTGAATCTCGTCTTCCCGCTGATCTTCGTCGCGAGAGTCGTTCACGAGCTGCACCCTGATCATCAGGTTGTCGGCCGCTCGTCGCAAATGCTTGCCAGGCACATCGCTTCCAACCAGTGTGCCAGTCACCACAATCTCTTCAAGTTCCTGTGCATAGGAAGGCACAGCAGTTAAAACAAGCACACATGTCAATAGGGTGAAACGCATTCAAGTACCTCCTGATACCCGGAAACCCGGTCAACGGACGACCGTATGGAGTAGTTCGTTACCAGGAGTTGAGTGTATCACCAGGCCAGCACAGGCTTGAGGCCATCGGCTGCAGCCGCTCGTGGTCGCTGAGATTACTTGCTTGCGGCCAGATGTCTGTCAAACCAGGTCAAAAGCTCGTCAATGACTTCCTGGTTGCGCTCCAACAAGCCGTGCGACCCATCTTCATAGATAACCAGCCTGTGTGGACGCTTGAGCTCTCGCAGCATTTTCGCCAGCTTCTGTGCACTCCCCAGCGAAACGCGATCGTCGTGTTCACCATGCAAGATCAGGATCGGCAAGCGAGGATCGATCGTTTCAACCCAATGTATGGCGGACCGAGCTTCGAGCGCCGCTTGCTTGTCTTCGTCGTAAGCAGGAATGCGAGCGCGGAAGACCCGTTCCATCTCAGGCCGCACTGCCAGCTCCGCAACCAGATCCGTCGGAGTGCCGCCAACGGCTATTGCCTTTAGCCGGTCCGTCCTGGATGCCGCAAGCAAGGTCATCATGCCACCGCGACTCCAGCCATACATACCGACCCGGGTATTGTCAGCACCCGGTAGCCGGTCAATCAGGTCAATCAGAGCCATCACATCGTCGACGTCCGCGCCGCCAAATTCGTCCGCACCGTATATCGAAGGGTCTTCGCCCCGACGGCTGCCTCGGTATTGACTGCCAAGCACCACAAAACCAGCGTTCGCGAGTGGCATGGCCCACTGGAACAGGCTCCCGAATTTCCACGTACCCGAAGGACCATTGCCACCGCGGTTCGCGATCAATACCGGCAGATCCTTACCTTCGTGGCCTTTCGGTCGGACGTAAAAGCCCCGAATTGTCAGGTTGCCAACAGGATACGAGATGAAATAGCAGTCCAGGTGGCTCTTGTACTCGTCGTAGTCGGCTTCGGGGAAACGCGTACGAAAGGTGGATAAGTCGGTGTCTTCGTTCTTGCTGACCACGGAGGTCGCCCAATCATCGTACGACGCACGAGTACTGGAGAAACAAGAGCGACCCAACTTGAACGGAACATCTTTGTGGTCGACTGCAGGAGAATTCGAAATCGCCGGATCAACTGACGCGCAGCCCACCAGGGAGATTGCAGCTAGAATCGTCGCAAAATGGGTCAACACTCGGCATGAATCCTACAAGGTCGAACGCCTTCCAGTAGTCTAGCATCTGCAAGGCCACTGCCGAACGTGTACCGGTCGGTTGAAGAAAAGGTGCGTTCGACCTAAAAAACTGTCATTTTGTTCGAGCAGGTAGCGGCAACGTAAGAAGGTAGCGATTCTCATGGGGTTATTCAGCGGACTGTTCGGCGGCCAGGCATCGGCCGACAAATTCCGCTCCGAGGCTCAGTTTGAGCTCCGAGGCTAAGTTTAAAGAGAATCTTGCCCGGCAAACGACAATGACACCCCAGACCCTCACGCAGTTATATGAGTACGGTGTGCCGGAAAACTCGGAACTGAAGTTGGAGCATTTCTTCTAAACAAACAGCGCAGACAAAGCGGCTGCTCT
>JAOUNK010000464.1 GCA_029881015.1 Gammaproteobacteria bacterium
AACCTCGGTGAGAACAAGTGGGAAGGTGTCGACCTTGCTGCTAACTATGACTTCGAGGCACTGGACGGCACGTTCTCTGCAAACCTGATCGGCACGTACATGATGACGAAAGAAACGACGCCAATACCGTCTGATCCCACCTCATCTTACGACTGTGTTGGTCTGATCAGCACGCGCTGCTTCCCGAGCCCGGAATGGCGTCATACGGCATCGCTGTCCTATGACTCCGGCGAGTGGTGGAGCGTGGAAGGTCGCTGGCGTTACTTCGGTGGTGTCGACTATGACGGTTCCACCGATACGATCGCACAGGCCAACATGTCTGATTCGCAGAGCTACTTCGATCTGAACGCTGTATTCACGATCATGGATAACCATGACATCACGGTCGGTGTTAACAACGTGACGGACGAAGAGCCGCCGATGGTTGGTGGTACTCTGACGACGAACGCCAACACGATTGCTGGCTTCTACGACACGCTGGGTCGTTTCATCTTTGCCAAGGCAACGATGCGTTTCTAAGCACCATTTAGAAGCAACAAGCAGTACCGAAAGCGGGCCTATATGGCCCGCTTTCTTTTGGGCAGGACTAAACGTATTCTGGCCGCAATGGCGACTCACCCGGATTTGCAGCAGGCACTGACCGCCCTCAGGCGTCTTGAGAGCCAGGGCGATATCGACGGCACACTGGAACAGTTGCGGCAGCTCCTGGCCCATGTGCAGGAGGACCTCGCGGCCATCGACAGTATCGCCGGCCACATGCGCCAACGGCAGTACCCGCTGGGCCATGTTCTGGCGGCCTACGAGAAGTACCTTGCCGCGCATCCCGCAGCCGAGAATGCGGCATTCAACTACGCGTACAACCTCGCCAAGGATGCGCAGTTCGAAGCCGCGATCGACATGTACGGGCGCGCACTTCGAATGGGCATTAGCGCCCCCGAAGAAGTGCATCTCAACATGGCCAACATCTACATGGATCACTTGCACGATCACGGCAAGGCGCGGCAACATCTGCAAGCGGCCCTTCGAGAAAATTCCCGCTACGCAGGCGCGTACTACAACCTCGGCAACCTGTCCGAACAGGAAGGCGACCGGGAGGAGGCACGCCGCTGTTTCGAGACGTGCCTTGCGCTGGATCCGGCGAATGAGTCGGCGTTGGCGCGACTTGCCGATACGCAGACGATCGTTGACCGGGACGACCCGTTATTGGCTCGCCTGATCTCGACAGCCACCGACAGCACGAACGGCGATCTGCACATGGCGCTTGGCAAGGCCTACGAACAATTGCGTGACTTCGACATGGCCTGGCGGCATTTCACGAAGGCCAATGATTTGGACCGGCGCAGCTCTCCTCCCTACCGTCCGGAGCAGGCCGAAGCACATTTCGACAGCATCAAAGCGCAGTGCGGCAGCGACTGGGTTAGTCGCCGCAGCGGCACCTCACGGGAACATGTCTTCATCTGCGGGATGTTCCGCAGCGGTTCCACGTTACTGGAACAGATGCTTGCTGCACACCCGTCCTTTCGGGCGGCAGGCGAGAGCGAGTTCTTCCCGCGACTAAGGGCGCGCGCGCTCCCAGATTACCCGCAAGGGCTGAGCGAGATCTCGAATGACGACCTGCGCGAGTGGCAGCGGCAGCACGAGGAGGAAACCAGGAAAATATTCGGGGAAACGGGCCGGCTGACCGACAAGCGTCCGGACAATTTTCTCTACCTTGGGCTGATCAAGGCTGTGTTGCCGTCGGCAAAGTTCGTGGTGACGGAGCGCGACTGGCGTGACATTGCGACGTCAATCTACTCGGTCCGGCTTGGTGCAGGCCAAACCTACGCGACAAGCCTCGCGAATATTCGCCACTACATAGGGCTGCAGACCGACCTCGTGAATCACTGGGAGAACGTGCTCGGTGCTGACCTGAGGCGGGTTCGCTACGAGGACCTCGTACAGAACCCCGCGGCTACCGTTACCGGGCTGTTGGAATGGTTGGACGAAAGCTGGGACGAGCGCTGTCTTGCATTTCATGAACTGAGAAATAGCGTGAAAACCGCCAGTGTCTGGCAGGTCAGGGAACCGCTCCACGCGAGATCGATCGCCCGCTGGAAACATTACGGAGCGCACTTCGCCAAGGTCTTCGGTGATGAATGCAACGGCTGACGAACGCTCGTCGCACCGGCTAGTCCGTGGTGCCAGGATCCTCCGCCGAGACTTCTTCGACGTTTGCACCTTCGACCGGGAATC
>JAOUNK010000134.1 GCA_029881015.1 Gammaproteobacteria bacterium
GAGGCTGTCGCTACCGCTCCTGCACCACCTTCGAGCTCGGCAAGAGCCCCCGCGAGACCGTCGCGTGTCGGATTGCCGGAACGCGTGTAGTCGTATTGGCGAGGATTGCCCAATCCGGCGAACGTGTAGTTCGACGACAGGTGCAACGGCGGTACGACCGCGCCATGCTGCGTATCGGATTCGATAGACGCACGGACTGCGCTGGTGGCTTTGCTTACTGAGGAAGTCATTGTCGGTCTCCGCTAATAGTTCCGTCGTTCTCATCGGAACCCTGCGAAGCCCGCAAGGGAGGGAATTTGCTGCCCTGCACCGTCTCCGGTGTTGCAGCAACCCTCATCTTTCGATATCCGCTAAGGACATCGCAGGAGTTGGCACCTTTTCGGAATGGTTAGTTCCGCTGGTTGCCCCGGCGTCGTCGGGCCTATCCCTCGACCGGTCTCGATGAGTTTCAGCAAGTGTATGGGGCTCGGGTGATTCGAGTCAACCCGCTGGCGCAAGAAATTTGAATTCGACTGAAACTAATTAAATCAAACCCTTGCATAGCATCGCGACGTGTACTAATGTACTAACGCATTAATACATTGGAACACCGATGAAGCCCAACCGCAACGAAACCGAACGCCAGCAGGCACGCGCCGAAGACGCGCTTTTCGAGGCCATTATCAGTCTCGAGAACGCTGCCGAGTGCCGCAGTTTCTTCAAGGACCTCTGCACGCCGGCGGAGCTGCAAGCCCTGGTGGATCGCTGGCAGGTTGTTGAATACCTGGAGCAAGGGCTCCCCTATCGACGGATTCACGACCTGACGGGCGTCAGTGTCACCACTATCGGCCGCGTGGCTCGTTGCCTCAGTGACGGCTTCGGCGGCTATCGCACCGCGATCGACCGCATCCACCCCTCCCACTAAGGACAGCCACATGGATCCCTCCGAGCAGCGCATAAAGATTGCGGTGCAAAAAACCGGTCGCCTGACCGATCACTCGATCGACTTGCTCGAGCGCTGTGGCCTGAAGATGACCAAGAGCAAAGACCAGCTCATCTGCTACGGCGAGAACATGCCCATCGATCTTCTGCTGGTCCGGGATGACGATATCCCGGGACTGGTGAGTGAGGATGTCTGTGATCTCGGCATCGTTGGCCTGAACATGGTTGAGGAGAAGCGCCTGAATCGCGAGGCAGACGGCCAACCGGCACAGTGCAAGCGTGTCTTTCAGCTCGATTTCGGCCACTGCAGGCTATCGCTGGCGGGCCCCGAAGACACCCCTTACGATGGGCCGAAGTCGCTGGAAAACACCCGTATTGCAACAAGTTATGTCGGTCTTCTAAACCAATACCTGAAGTCTAATAACATCACCGCGGAGGCCGTATACTTTTCCGGGGCCGTCGAAATCGCCCCGAAACTGGGCCGTGCCGAGTACATCTGCGATCTCGTCTCAACGGGCAGTACACTTAAAGCCAATGGCCTGGTCGAGAAGGAAGTCCTGCTCGAAAGCGAGGCCGTGGTCATCCAGACCCAGAAGCCGCTCGGCGAGGAGAAGCAAGCCCTGGTCGACAAGATCCTCCAGCGCCTCGACGGCGTCCTGCAGGTCCGGGAGAGCAAGTACATCATGCTGCACGCGCCCAAATCAGCCCTTGCCCAGATCCGTGATCTACTGCCGGGGTCCGAGGCGCCGACCGTGCTCGCGCTGGATGGCAGTGACGACAAGGTTGCCGTCCATGCCGTCTGTCGCGAGAACGTGTTCTGGGAGACGCTCGAGAATCTGAAAGCGGCCGGCGCAAGCTCACTACTCGTGCTTCCCGTGGAAAAGATGCTGGCCTGATGCGTATCCCTGTACATACGTGGTCAACACTGCCCGATGCGGAACGCGACGCCCTGCTGCGCCGCCCCGCGCTGGCCGATAATGCGGCCATACGCCGCGGCACGGCGGCCATTCTGGAAGCCGTGCGCGCGAATGGCGACGCTGCCCTTCGCGAGTTGACCCGCCGCTACGATGGCGCCGACATCGATGCGTTCCGCGTGACCCCGGAGGAGATTGAAGTCGCTGAAGCCAGCCTGACATCGGCACAGCTTGCTGCGATCGACCTTGCGATTCGCAACGTGCGCAGCTTCCACGAGGCCCAGTTACCCGCTGCAACCAGGGTTGAAACCATGCCCGGCGTGCTTTGCGAGCGCATCAGTCACCCGATTGACGCCGTGGGGCTCTATGTACCCGCGGGCACGGCACCCCTGCCGTCGGCCGCTATCATGCTTGCCGTACCTGCCACAATCGCGGGCTGTCCTTCGAGTGTCCTGTGCACGCCCCCGCGAGCTGACGGGACCGCGGACCCCGCCGTGCTGGTCGCGGCCACCCGGGCCGGTGTCAACGATATCTTCAGGGCTGGTGGAGCGCAGGCCATTGCCGCCATGGCCTACGGCACCGAAAGCATCCCGAAAGTCTGCAAGATTTTCGGGCCCGGCAATGCCTGGGTAACCTGCGCGAAGACCCTGGTCAGCTCCGATCCGGCCGGTGCCGCAATCGATATGCCCGCCGGCCCCTCGGAGGTACTGGTTATCGCTGACGAAGGCGCGAGTGCCGAGTTTGTCGCCGCGGACCTGCTGTCGCAGGCCGAACACGGTCCGGACTCGCAGGTCGTTCTCCTGACAACGTCGGCCAGGCTGGCCACGGAGGTGGCCGCAGAAGTCCGGGCGCAGCTCGCGAGCCTCGCGCGCTCGGCTATTGCCGCCGCAGCACTTGGGCATTCCCGCATTCTTCTCGTCGACGCTATCGAGGATGCCGTGTCCATCAGCAACCAGTACGCTCCCGAACACCTGATCCTCCAGGTTGCCAATCCGCGAGACCTGTTGCCGGGTATTCGAAATGCCGGGTCGATATTCCTGGGACAATGGACCCCTGAGTCCGTCGGCGATTACTGCAGCGGCACCAATCACGTGCTGCCAACGTATGGATTTGCCCAGACCTACAGCGGTCTCGGTGTCGATCAGTTCCTGCGGCAGATGACCGTGCAGGAGCTGACGCGCGAAGGCCTGGAAAATCTCGGCGCTGCCGTGGTCACGCTCGCCGAACTTGAGGGCCTCGATGCACACGCCGCCGCGGTCACCCGGCGTCTGGAAACGGACTCGTGAGTATTACCCGGCTGGTCCGCCCTGAACTGCGGTCCCTGCATGCCTACGATGCCGCCGAGCAGGTCGACGACACGATTCGATTGAACGCCAACGAGTCGCCACGACGCAGCACGATCGGCAACTTCAGGCGCCCGCTCAATCGCTATCCGGAGGTACGCCCGCAGAACCTGCAGTCGGCGCTGGCCAGGCGATTTGGCTGTGAGCCGGAGCAGTTACTGGTAACGCGGGGATCGAGCGAGGCGATCGACCTGGTTATACGCACGTTCTGCCGGGCCGGGAAGGACAGCGTTCTCGTTACGTCCCCGTCGTTTTCCATGTACCGCCACTATGCCGAGATCCAGGGAGCGCAGCTGATCGAGGTAGAAACCCTCGCCGCGCAGGATTTCGCCATCGACGTCGACACCATCCTGGCGGCATGCCGGGATACGACTCGCCTGATCTTCGTTTGCTCACCGAACAACCCGACAGGTACCGTCCTGCCGCGCGCCGAACTCGAGCGGCTCCTCACGGCGCGTGGCGAAGCCTCGGCAATCGTTGTGGACGAGGCTTACATAGAGTTCGGCGATACACCTTCTGTAACCGAGTTACTCGGACGCTACGACAACCTGCTCGTACTGCGGACGCTGTCCAAAGCGCTTGGTTTCGCCGGAGCGCGCTGCGGCGCGGTAGCCGGACCCGAAGTCGTCATCCGCATCCTGAGCGCGGTGCAGGCGCCCTACGCGCTCGCCACGCCTGTCGTTGAATGTGTTGAAGATGCCCTGGGACAAGACCAGCTCGAACTTGCGGAAGAGGCGGTTCGGGAAACCATCGCCGAGCGCGAGCGGCTCGCCGCGGCCCTGCTGCGCTATGACTTCGTGCACAAGGTATGGCCGAGCGCTGCGAATTTCTTGCTGGTCCGATTTGCCGATGCCGCCGCAGCCTTGCGGCACTGCCAGGCGCACAATGTGTTGCTCCGCCACTTCGGCGGCAGTCTCGGAGACTGCATCCGTATCTCAATCGGCAGCCGCAACGAGAACGACCAGTTGCTGGACGCGCTCGACACGCTAAGGGACAAAGGCCATGACTGACAAAGTCCTCTTCATCGACCGCGACGGTACCCTGATCGTCGAGCCCGAAGACTTCCAGGTCGACACGCTTGAGAAAGTGCGGCTCGTGAAGGATGTGATTCCAGCGCTCATCGAGATCGCGAAACACGGTTATCGGTTTGTCATGGTGAGCAACCAGGATGGCCTGGGTACGGACGCTTTCCCGCAAGAGCAGTTCGAAGCGCCCCACGAACTCACCATGAGCCTGTTCGAATCACAAGGCATCGTGTTTGACGAGGTGTTCATCTGCCCTCACCTGCCCGCCGACAATTGCGACTGCCGCAAACCGAGGACGGGCCTGCTAACCCGGTTCCTGGCTGCCAACAGTATCAACCTGGCAGCCTCGGCCGTCATCGGTGACCGCCAGACAGACATGGAACTCGCAGAACGAATCGGCGTCCAGGGAATCCTTACCAATTGTGCGGACGAAGGTGCACTGACGTGGCCCCAGATCGTCGAGCGACTCTGTTACTCCGACCGTACGGCCACGATTGAACGCAACACGAACGAGACCCGCATCCGCGCCGCAGTGAATCTCGACACCACGGCCAATGTCAGCATCGACACCGGCATCGGCTTCTACGACCACATGCTCGAGCAAATCGCCAAACACGGTGGCTTCAGCCTCAGCCTGCACGCCGACGGGGACCTCAACGTCGACGAACATCATACGGTGGAGGACACCGCAATTTGCCTGGGCAGTGCACTGCGCGAAGCGCTGGGCAACAAGTACGGTATCGGCCGCTACGGCTATCTCTTGCCCATGGACGAAAGTGAGGCGCAGGTCGCACTGGATATTTCCGGGCGCGCCGCATTCGCGTTCGACGGAAAGTTCCCCCGCGACAATGTCGGAGGGCTCTCGACGGAAATGGTCGAGCATTTCTTCCGCTCGCTCGCCGAGACCCTGGGGGCGGCACTGCATATCAAGGTCAGCGGCGAGAACACGCACCACATGGTCGAAGCGTGCTTCAAGGCCGTGGGGCGGGCGTTGCGGCAGGCCATCAGGCGCAACGGCACCGATCTCCCCTCAACCAAGGGGGTACTGTGACGCGGCTGGCGGTTATCGACAGCGGCGGAGCGAACATCACCTCGCTACTGAGCGCGTTCGATCGGCTTGGCGTCGCGGCGGATCTGACCACCGATGCGGACGTGATCAGCGCGGCCAGCCATGTACTCCTGCCAGGCGTCGGCGCGGCGCGTGATGCAATGACCCGCCTCAATGACGCCGACCTCGTGCCGGTCATCAAGGCGCTTACGCAGCCCGTCCTGGGCATCTGCCTGGGCATGCAATTGCTCTGTGAGCGCTCGGAGGAAGACAACGTGGAATGCCTCGGCATCATTCCGGGAACGGCCCGCAAATTGCCCGTCACGGAGGCCCACCCGGTCCCGAACATGGGCTGGTGTGCGACCGCTGTGTCCACGCCCCACCCGGTGGTCGCAGGCGTCGAAGATGGCGCGCATTTCTACTACGTACACAGCTACGCTCTCCCGGTATCCGAATTCACGATTGCGTCGGCCGTACACGCCGGTCCGTTTGCCGCGATCATAAGCAAGCGCAATTTTGTTGCGGCGCAATTCCATCCCGAGCGGTCTTCGCAAGCCGGCGCTCGCATCCTGTCCAATTTCCTGGAGTGGCAACCGTGAGAATCATTCCCGCCATCGATCTCAAGGACGGCAAGTGTGTGCGCCTGTTCAAGGGTAACTTCGCGCAGACCACGGAATACTCGAGCGACCCGGCCGAGATCGGACGCCGCTTCTCGGCGCTGGCCGTCGACGACCTGCATATCGTCGACCTGGACGGCGCGCGATCGGGCACCCAGCGCAATGCCGAGATCGTGACGGAGATAGCGCGAGAATCGGGCCTGTGTGTCCAGCTTGGCGGCGGTATTCGCGACCGCGCAAGTGTGGCCCACTGGCTCGCGCACGGCGTAACGCGCTGCGTGGTCGGGAGCGTCGCAATTAACGAACCGGGGCGTGTGAAGGAATGGATCGCCGAGTTTGGTGGCGATGCCGTCGTGCTCGCGCTCGATGTAAAGATCGACGGTGCTGGAACGCCCGTCCTCACGACGCATGGCTGGACCGAGGACAGCGGCGTGTCGCTCTGGGATTGTCTCGATACGTTCAGCGATGCAGGTGCCATTCACGTCCTGTGTACCGACGTATCTCGCGATGGCGCCATGTCCGGCCCGAACTTCAGACTGTACGCGGAAATTCTGCAGCGTTATCACGCGCTTCAGTTGCAGGCGTCCGGCGGCGTCCGCAACATGGACGATCTCGAGATGCTGCGCGAGCTTGGACTGCCAGCCGCCATTACCGGCCGAGCGCTGCTTGACGGTGAGATCACTGAAACGGAGATTGCAGCATTCCGGCAAAGCGCATAATCCCCTGCCTTGACGTTCGTGACGGCGTGGTCGTCAAGGGCGTGCAGTTTCGCAATCACCGAATTGTCGGTGACATTCTCGACCTCGCGGCGCGTTACCGCGACGAAGGTGCCGATGAGCTCGTGTTTTACGATATTACGGCCAGTCCCGACGATCGCACGGTCGACAGGAGCTGGGTCAGCAGCGTCTCAAGGCTCCTCGATATTCCCTTTGTCGTGGCGGGCGGGATCCGCAGTATTGCGGATGCGGAGGATGTTCTTAACAAGGGTGCGGACAAGATTTCCATCAATACCCCCGCGCTTGCGGACCCGGACCTGATCACTCAGCTTGCCAGACGGTTTGGCACGCAGTGCGTTGTGGTGGGTATCGACAGTCGCGCCGAGGATGCCGACTGGTTCGTCTACCAGTACACCGGCAGTCCGGACAAGACGACCGCGGCACAACGCAGGACACTCGATTGGGTCCGGGAGGTACAGGCGCGTGGCGCGGGAGAAATCGTCCTCAATTGCATGAACCAGGACGGCGTACGCTCGGGTTACGATTGCGTGCAACTTGCGGCCGTTCGCAACGTTTGCGACGTACCGCTGATTGCGTCCGGAGGGGCCGGCGCACGCGAGCATTTTCTGCGTGTTTTCGAGGACGCGCGAGTCGATGGCGCCCTTGCAGCCAGTGTGTTCCACAGCGCCGAGATCCCGATACCCGAACTCAAGAATTACCTGGTGCAGAACCGGGTAGACATCAGACTCTAAGGACAGAAACGTGAGTAGACCTGACATTGCCTTCATCGCCGAACTCGAAGAGATTGTTGCGGCCCGTCTCGCCTCCGGCGGAGACGAGAGCTATACCGCGAGACTTGCCGCAGCCGGGACGAAGCGCATCGCCCAGAAAGTCGGGGAGGAAGGCGTCGAGCTTGCGCTTGCGGCGACCGCCGGGTCACAGCAGGAGACGATCGATGAGGCGGCTGACCTCGTGTACCACCTGATCGTCCTGCTCGCTGAACGCGGCCTGAGCCTTGAAGACGTGGCGACCCGGCTCCAGACTCGTCACGCGGGCTGAACACTATCGAAAACTACGTATTGCCGACTGCCTCGCATCGATCGATAGTCTTACCAGGCTGAAAATCCCGAGGAATTCCCTATGAGCTCATTCCACTGGTTACGCGCATTCCTGATTCTGCTGGCAACCTGCGCTGTCATTATTGTCCTTTCTGCGCCTGCCATTGCGGAAGGCCATGGCAAGCACCAATGTCCGGAGTACGCCGACATCGACGCCAACGCGGACAACGCGGTCACGGCCGAGGAGTTCTACCAGTTTCGCGCAAAACGCATGTCAGAACGCGCGGCCGAAGGTCGCAAGATGAAGAACGCGAAGAATGCCCCGTCGTTCGAAGACCTGGATCTTGACGGCGACGGTAACCTGTCGGCCGATGAGTTTGCCGAGCACCGCGCCAGTTGCCCGATGATGAAGAAGCAGAAAGCGGCGGCTGCGGACGGCGAATAATCGCGCGCTAGGCGGCGCCTTTCTCGAGTGCGCGCTGGTTGGCCGGCCGGGCCAGGCACCGGTCGGCATAGGCACCAAGATTCCTGGTGTCCGGCAGCATGTTGAACATGCGCAGGAATATCGCACTTGAGCCCAGCATGACATCGGCTGCGGTGAACTGCTTGCCGAGAATCCAGTCTCTGCCCTCGAGGGCCTCATCCCAGGTGCCGATCATGAGCTCGAAATCGCCCCAGCCGCTGCGGAAGCGGTTCGACTCGATCTTGTTGAATTTTTCGGACATGGCAGGTTCGACGACAGCGGGCGTGTATATCGTCCAGTAAAGAAACCGGCCGCGCTGAGGATCGTCCGGCAGTGGCGCGAGGGAACCGGCACAGTACCGATCGGCGAGGTAGATGCAGATCGCCGCGGACTCGGACATCGCGACCTCCCCGTCGAGGATGGCCGGCACTTTGCCCATCGGGCTGGCCGACAGAAATT
>JAOUNK010000135.1 GCA_029881015.1 Gammaproteobacteria bacterium
CGTGACCATCAAGCACTACTTCCAGGATCAGGAATTCCGCGCCTACAGCTTTATCCTGCTCGTGCTGTCGTTAGTGGTTATCGCCTCGTTGTTCCTGTACCGCGGCTTTGCCGATCCGTTCGACACCTTCCTGGATGGCCTCTTCCAGTCGGTGTCGATCGCGACCACAACCGGGTTTACAACCGAGAACTTTGCAATCTGGCCCGCGGCGCTACCTGCTTTGCTGATTTTTTCGAGTTTCATCGGCGGCTCTGCCGGGTCGACGGCTGGCGGCATCAAGGTCATCCGCTGGCTGCTCGTTTACAAGCAGGGTGTACGCGAGATCGCGCGGCTGGTGCACCCGAGCGCGGAGATCCCGGTCAAACTCGGCAACAAGGCCGTGTCGTCGCGCGTTGTCGAAGCCGTCTGGGGCTTCTTCTCGGTCTACATCATCGTCTTCGGCGTCATGCTGCTTGCCATGATGTCGACCGGGCTCGACCAGGTCACCGCGTTCTCGGCCGTTGCCGCAACGCTGAACAACCTGGGCCCCGGACTCGGGGGCGTTGCATCTGGATTCATGGACCTCAGCGATACCGCCAAGTGGATATCGGTTACGGGCATGCTGCTGGGCCGCCTCGAGATCTTCACCCTGCTGGTCTTGATAACGCCGACCTTCTGGCGCACCTGAGTCTTGGGCGCGCCGTCTCCTGACAACCTGCTGGACCGTATCAACACGACGATCGGGCGCGCGATCGCGTGGCTGACGTTGCTTATGGTCGTCGTCACGTTCGTTGTCGTCGTGATGCGCTACGTGTTCGATGCCGGGCTGATCTGGGTGCAGGAGTCGGTGACCTGGATGCATGCGGCTGTGTTCATGCTGGGCGCGGCGTACACCCTGCGCGATGAAGAGCATGTCCGCGTTGACGTCTTCTATCGTGAGATGAGCGCGCGACGCCGCGCCTGGGTCGATCTTGTCGGCGTCATACTGTTCCTGTTGCCGTTGTGTGTATTTCTCGCCTGGAACTCCTTCGACTTCGTGAACCAGTCGTGGAGCATTCGGGAAGCATCCCGCGAGTCCGGCGGTTTGCCGTATCCCCTTATACCGATGCTCAAGTCCATACTGTTGCTGATGCCCCTGGCCGTCTCGCTGCAGGGTATCTCGCTGCTGCTCAAATCGCTGCAGACGTTGCGGGGGCGCTGACATGGAGTGGGTGGCAGCGCTGCTTTTTGTCACGGTGATTCTCGTCCTGCTCGCGGGGTTTCCTGTTGCGTTCACACTCGGCGGCACTGCACTGATCTTCGCGGGCTTCGGCATTATCGGCGGGAGCTTCAACGAGGCCCTGCTGCTCGGTTTGCCGAACCGCGTGTTCGGCATCATGACCAACGAGACGCTCATCGCCGTTCCCTTGTTCGTGTTCATGGGTGTCACACTGGAGCGCGCACGCATCGCCGAGGAGTTGCTCGAGACCCTTAGTGCGCTGTTTGGGTCCCTGCGCGGCGGGCTCGGTATTTCGGTAACGCTCGTCGGGATGTTGCTCGCAGCGAGCACGGGCATCGTTGGCGCGACGGTCGTGACGATGGGTTTGCTATCGCTGCCGACGATGCTCAGGCGTGGCTATTCGCCCGAGATTGCGACGGGCACGATCTGCGCATCGGGTACGCTCGGGCAGATAATTCCGCCGTCCATCATTCTCGTCATGCTGGGTGACGTGATGACAACGGCCTATCAACAGGCCCAGCTCGAGATGGGCAACTTCTCACCCAAGACCGTTTCGGTCGGGGACCTGTTTGCCGGCGCGCTGATTCCGGGCTTGCTGCTCGTCGGTCTGTACATGCTGTACATTCTCGGCCTTGCGTTCTTCCGCCCTGCCGTGATGCCGCCGCACCAGCCCGGAGCGGACGAACGCGTCTCGTTTGTGCGGGTTATCAAGGCCCTGGCGCCGCCGCTAATCCTGATCTTTGCGGTACTCGGCTCCATTCTCAAGGGTCTCGCCACGCCGACCGAGGCGGCCGGCGTCGGCGGTATGGGCGCGCTGCTGCTCGCGGTGTTGCGCCGGGAGCTGAACCTCGAGCGGCTGCAGGACATCATGCGCGCGACCCTGCGCATCAGCAGCATGGTTTTCCTTATCCTGATCGGCGCCTCGATTTTTTCGCTCGTGTTCCGCGGCTATGGTGGCGACGACGGGGTGCGTGCCATCCTCGAATCCCTGCCGGGCGGCGTGGTTGGCGCCGTGGTCGTCGTCATGCTTGTCATGTTTCTCCTGGGCTTCGTGCTCGACTTCATCGAGATCACGTTCGTCGTAGTACCGATTGTCGGTCCGGTACTGCTCGCGATGGGCCTCGATCCTGTCTGGCTCGGCATCATGATCGCTATTAACCTGCAGACCTCGTTCCTGACACCGCCGTTCGGTTTCGCATTGTTCTATTTGCGGGGCGTCGCGCCACCGTCCGTCACCACGACCGAGATTTACCGTGGCGCCATACCCTTCGTCGCCATTCAACTCTTCGCGCTCCTGTTGATAGCGGCGTTTCCTGATCTCGTTACCTGGTTACCCGGGAGGATATACGGCTCATGAAACTCGTGATCCTGGCCGTGCTCTTGCTGTCTTGCGTCGCGTGCGGCAACCAGCCGGAGGTCGAGGGCTCGGCGCTCAGCGACGGCTCGACGATCTATACGTTTCGCTGCGACGACGACTGGGCACAGTGCTATACGGCCGCCGCCAAAGCCTGCGGAAACCTGGGGTACGAGGAGCTCGATCGCGCCGCGGACGGTTCGCTCAGCACCGCCGGGCGCCTGCAGCGGCGCGTGTTCACCGAGGGTGGGCGTGACAACGAGGTCTATGACGAAAGCGTTCGTGCCGACGTTGCGTCGCGAGTGATTACCGTACGCTGCAAGAAGCCCTGATTCTTGCGTCAGTAGTCACGAGCCGCGAGGTACTCCTTTTCGGAGATTCGTGAGTTGGCGGCTGCCTTCTCCAGGAAGTCGAAATAGGCCTTGCCGATTTTTGCCGAGGCGGGGTCGTTCGCCATCAACTCTTCCACGACTTCTTTTGCGATCGACTTCAGCAGCGACAGCACCTCCCTGGGGAACGCCCGTATCTCGATGTTCGGGTCCTGCTCCAGCTGCGCCAGGGACATCGCATTACCGTTGGTGTATTCGGCGGCCATGTCCGTGGTGACGCTCTGGCAGGTGGTCTCGACGATCGCCTGCAGGTCGGGCGGCAATGAATCCCAGGCCGCCTTGTTGACGATGGTCTCGAGGCCGGGCCCGGGCTCCTGCCAGCCCGGGTAGTAGTAGTACCGGGCCGCCTTGTGCAGACCAAACGATGAATCGTTGTAGGGCCCGACCCATTCGGTCGCATCGATGGCACCGGTTTGCAGTGCGGTGAAGATCTCTGCGCCAGGCAACGTCACCGGCGTTCCGCCCGCACGTCGCAGCACCTCGCCACCCAGGCCCGGGATACGCATCTTCAGGCCGTTGAGGTCGTCGATCGAGTTGATTTCCTTGTTGAACCAGCCCCCCATCTGCACGCCCGTGTTGCCGGTCGGGAACGGCACGAGGTTGAAAGGCGCATAGAGCTCGCGGTAGAGCTCGAGGCCGCCACCGTAGTAGAGCCAGCCGTTGAGCTCGGTGTTGGTCATACCGAAGGGAATGGCCGTGAAGAACTGCGCCGCGTCCACCTTGCCCTTGTGGTAGTACGACGCCCCATGACCCATTTCGACGGTGCCGCGCGAGACGGCATCGAACACCTCGAAGGCCGGTACCAGCTCACCCGCACCGTAGATCTTGATCCTGAGGCGGCCGTTGGAGGCGGCTTCGACGCGTGTCGCCACGTTCTCCGGCGCCATCCCCAGGCCCGGGAATTTCGGGGGCCAGGACGTGACGCAGGACCACTCAAAGGTTTCGCCGCTCGCGGCTGCCCCGTTACCACAATCGCTCGTATCCTGGGCACAGGCACTCAGCCCTGCTGCTACGGCCAGTCCGCCGACAAATTCTCTTCTTTTCATGGTTATTCCGGAGAGTGAAGTGGTGCGGCTAGTGTATTGGTCGCCCGGCAGATTGCCAAACGAGGCGAGAATCATAAAGTGGGGCGAAAAGGTAGATGTAAATACCCACTTTATACCGGGTTTTGGCCATCAGCGGGTCTTTTTATAGTATTTTTTGGCGAAAACAGCCCCGATCATGGGGATCGGGGCTGCACCTTCCGTGGTCCGACCGGCAGATACCCCGTTTTTCGCCATCCATGGCGTCTCGGGTCGACCGTTTTCGGGCCGCTGTTCCCACCGGCCGGTCAAACAAGTCTCCCACGCGGCCGGCGCCGATGTGGCTTATCATTCTCCCGCTTGCGTTCACAAAGACCCAGGCACCGCAAAAAACAAGGACTCTAACGAGAAATGATCGGATTGCTGCAGCGCGTATCCCGGGCCGAGGTCAGCGTGGGAGGCCGAACTATCGGGAAAATCGGTCGCGGGCTCATGGTGCTCGTCGCGGTACATCGAGATGACACCGAGAAAGACGTGGCTCGCCTTGCGGAGCGGCTGCTCGGCTACCGGGTGTTCCCCGATGACGAAGGCCGCATGAACCTCAGTGTTCGCGATATCGACGGAGGACTGCTGCTCGTGCCCCAGTTCACGTTGACGGCGGACACGCAGAAGGGAACCCGGGCGAGCTTCACCAAGGGGGCCCCACCCGAGATGGCGGCCGCTTTCTTCGACGAGCTGGTGGGATGCTGTCGCAAGGCGCTCAGCCAGGTCGAAACCGGCGAATTCGGCGCCGACATGCAGGTCAGCCTGACCAACGACGGCCCCGTCACCTTCTGGCTCTCCACCTAGAGCAGGGCCCATATTGGGTGCCAGTCACCTTATACCCGGTATAAGGTGACTGGCACCGGATTGGTGACGCGTGTACGGTTTTGTTGCGCCGGTAGGGTTATCATGAACATAATTCGCGGCTTAAGTGCAGGGGCTTCGCCCCAGGAGAGACAAGATGTTTGCCAACATTGGTCCGTGGCAATTACTGATCATTCTGGTCATCGTACTGGCTATTTTCGGAACCAAGAAGCTCCGGACGCTCGGTACGGACCTCGGCGGTGCCGTTAAGGGCTTTCGTTCTGCCATGAACGAGGCGGAAGATACGGCTGACAAGATCAGCGACGAGTCCAAAGACGCCGATTTCGACAGCACGCCCGCTGAAGAACCCCGCAAAGAAAAAGACGCCTAGACGGCGGGGCACCCCATGTCCGGTATCGCCGGTTCGGAACTACTCCTTCTGTGTATCATCGGGCTCCTCATCCTGGGGCCCGAACGCTTGCCGCGCGTCGCCCGCCAGATTGGCAGCTGGGTCGGCAAGGCGCGTCAGATGACGCGTGCCATGCAACGGCAGATCGAAGAAGAGCTCGATGCAGAGAAGAATCTCGGCATCGACCCCAAGGATCTCGATCCGCGTAACCTCATGACACCGCGAGAAGACGATACGTACTCGCCGTTGCACGATGAGGAAGACGACGAGACAGTGCCGGCGCCCGCAACAGAGGCTGAGAAACAGGCGTAATGGCTGACGACCGGAAAGAAGACCTGGCGGAAGGCACCTTGCTGTCGCACCTGGTTGAACTGCGCAGCCGCCTGTTCAAGATCTTCGGCGCCGTGTTTCTCGTGTTCCTCGCGTTGCTGCCATTTGCCAAACCCCTGTTCAATTACATCGCCGAGCCGCTCGTCAGCGTCGTACCCAATGGTGAACTGATCGCGCTCAGTCCCGTGTCGCCACTCACTGCGACGATCGCGCTGACGTTCTACCTGGCGCTGTTCATTGCGATGCCGATCATTCTCTACCAGGTGTGGGCGTTCGTCGCACCGGGCCTGTACCTGAAAGAAAAACGCTTTGCGCTCCCTTTGCTGGCGACGAGCATCATCCTGTTCTTTGTCGGCATGGCGTTTGCGTATTTCGTGGTCTTTCCGCTCATCTTCGGCTTCGTCTCGACGTTCACACCCGACACGGTTAACTACCAGCCCGACATGACGGAATACGTCAGCTTCGTAATGATGGTCGTGCTCGTGTTCGGCCTGGCCTTCGAGACGCCCATTGCGACCGTCCTGCTCGTCGTTACCGGGATCACGACGTCAAAAAAACTGGGGCAGGCACGTCCGTACGTGTTTCTCGGCGCTTTCGTCGTTGGCATGCTGCTCACGCCACCGGACGTCATCAGCCAGACCATGCTTGCCGTTCCCGTCTACCTCTTATACGAACTGGGAATATTTATGTCGCGCCTCGTCTCTGCCAGCGAGCGGGAACCGGCGGAGAACACCCCTGTCAAGTAGCCGGGTGCGTCGCAAATAGTGTTTAATGCCAAGGCCAAGCACGCAGCCAACAAGCAGAACGGCACCTAACGCCATCCCGGGGGAAATATGACCGAATCCGTAGCCGCTCCGGCGGAAGACTATTCGCACGACGAGGAGCTCTGGGGCCACCCGAAAGGCCTGTACGTTTGCTTCACCACAGAGCTTTGGGAGCGCTTCTCGTTCTACGGGATGAAGTTCCTGCTGGTTCTGTATTTGACGAAATACCATTTGTTTACGGACGAGATGGGGCTGGACGTTCTCGGTTCTTACGCGGGCCTCGTCTACGCGCTGCCGCTTCTCGGGGGCATGATCGCGGATCGGTACCTGGGAATGAGAAAGTCCGTCGTGTTCGGCGGCATCAGTTTGTCGCTTGGACATATATTGATGGCGGTCGAAGGGCATCAGGCCCGATTCTATGCGGCCGGCACGACACTCGTCGACAACCTGACCCTGGCTACGGGCGATGTCCTCGTGGCTGGAACCGTACTGACGGAAGACATAATGATGCGCGACACCGCCGCACTCAAGGTCTTCTACTTCGCTCTCGCGCTCATCGTAATGGGCGTTGGCTACCTCAAGCCGAACATCTCGACGATCGTCGGCAAGCTTTACTCCAAGGAAGATCCGCGCCGCGATTCGGGCTTCACGATCTTCTACATGGGTATCAACATCGGTTCCTTCGCCGCAACGCTGATCTGCGGCTGGCTCGGCGAGACCTATGGCTGGGGCTATGGCTTCGGCGCCGCCGGTATCGGCATGATCATCGGGCTGTTCACGTTCCTGTATGGACAGAAGTACCTAAAGGGGCACGCCGAACCGAGTGATCCCGAGAAACTCAAGAAGAGCGCTCTCGGACCGATCAATGTCGAATGGGCGATCTATTTGCTCAGCATACCGATGCTTGGCGTGTTTTGGCTGCTGGTCCAGCACGAACCGATTGTGCTGATTACACAGAACGTGTTCCTTATTATCGCGATTGTCGGCCTGATTCTTTATTCAATGATTCATACGAAGAAGGAACACAACAACACGTTGGCCTACGTCATCGCGGCGGTCGCAATTTGCTCCGGCATCTGCGCCGTGATTGCCAACCTGCACCCCATCGGTGGCATCGAGGCCGTGGCCGAAGAGGTGCTTTACCTGTCTATAGCGCTGATTATTGGTTTTGTTGTTTACGGGTTTGTTACGCACTACTCCGAGGAGTTTGGCCGTACCGTCGTTCTCATGGTCCTGATCCTCTCGACGATCGTGTTCTGGGCGCTGTTTGAACAGGCCGCCGGATCGATGACCTTGTATGCCGACCGTATCGTTGACCGAACGATGGGCGATACGACGTTTACGGCGGCACAGTTCGGCTCTTTGAACGCCGGCTTCATCATGTTGCTCGCGATTCCGTTTGCTACGCTCTGGACCTGGCTCGCCAAGAAGAACCTCGAGCCGAACACGCCCGTCAAGTTTGGCCTTGGTATCCTGCAGGCCGGCCTGGGATTTGGGGCTCTCGTATTCGGAGCGCAGTTCCCGAACGAGGCAGGGCAGGTTGCCATGGTCTGGCTGGTGCTCGCCTACCTGTTGCATACGACCGGCGAACTCTGCCTGTCGCCAGTGGGCCTCTCGGCCGTTACGAAACTGTCCATTGGAAATGTAGTCGGCGTCAGCATGGGAACCTGGTTTCTTGCGACCGCGTTGTCCGAGACCGTTGCCACGCGCCTCGGTCGTATCGCCGCGATCGACACCTCGGCCGGAGAGACTGCCGATATTGCGACTTCGGCGGCGACCTATACGCAATTGTTCGAATTCCTCATGTGGTTCGGCATCGGGGCCGGCGTATTCATGATTATTATCTCGCCCATCCTGCGTCGCTGGATGCACGGCGTACATTAAGACTGGAAAAACTATGAAAAACCTAGTGAAACTCTGTGCGAGCCTGGCGCTCGTCATGTTAACCGTTGCCTGCTCAGAAGAGGCTCCTGAAGAAACCACCGCCGCGGCGCCGACCGAAACGGCCCAGGCGTTTGTCGCCCGCGTCAATGACGAGCTCCGGGAGCTCGGCCGGGAGATCGAGGCCGCCCAGTGGGTCAGGTCAACCTACATCACCGGGGACACGGCTGTGCTTGCCACCGCCGCGAGTGCGCGTTACGCGAAGTGGCACAGCGAGACCGTGCAACAGGCCGTCGCCTACGACGGGCAGGACCTGGACCCGGCCACGCGGCGCGCTCTCGACCTGCTCAAGCTGGGTACCTCGGCCCCG
>JAOUNK010000136.1 GCA_029881015.1 Gammaproteobacteria bacterium
GTCGTCCTCGGCGAGCGCCGCGACGTCGTCGAAGTCCACAGAATTGGGTGATTTTTCGGCCACTTGCATAAGTTTCGTGATAATGCCTGAATGCCGTGCTCTTGGCGATACCAGGGTCATATTCGGCTACGGACCGGTGAGATTGCAAGCCGTTGAAAAGCGGCGGGATTTCAGTCGCCCGTAACGTTGACCCGGGGCGGCGGAATCTATAGAATTCCGGCTCTTTCGTGGCGCCTGCCAGTTCTTCCCTTGCACGGATGTAACGGCGTCAAAAAAACATCTTATTTCTCAGTAAGTTGCGAGACTCGCAGCTTACGTATTGGAGCAAACATAATGTATGCGGTTTTTCGCAGCGGCGGCAAACAGTATCGCGCCGCAAAAGGTGACGTTCTGCGTCTCGAGAAAATCGAGGCGGATGAGGGTGCCACAGTCAAATTCGATGAGGTCCTCCTCGTTGGCGAAGGCAGCGACGTCAAGGTCGGCACGCCGTTGCTGTCCGGCAGCACGGTAAGCGGCACCGTCATACGCCAGGGCAAGAGCCGCAAGGTTCCGGTCGTGAAGTTCAGGCGTCGCCAGAATTACCTGCGCCAGGGTACGCATCGCCAGTTCTTCACCGAGGTAGAGATCACCGGCATCATGGGCGGCTCCGCCAAGAAGGCCGCACCGCAGCAGGCCGAAACGGCAGACGACAAGCCGGCGGCGAAGAAGCCAGCGGCCAAGAAGCCAGCGGCCAGGAAGACGGCTGCGAAGAAGACGGCGACAAAAAAACCCGCGGCCAAGAAGAAGGCGGCGAAGAAGCCAGCAGCCAGGAAGAAGGCTGACTAAGGCATTGGATTAACGAAGCTCGGGCGTGGCCCCGGGCGATGAACACAACAGGTACGGTAAAGTGGCACATAAGAAAGCAGGCGGTAGTAGTAAGAACGGTCGCGATTCGGAGAGTAAACGCCTGGGCGTCAAGATCTACGGCGGCCAGAAGGTCGTGGCAGGCAACATCATCGTGCGCCAGCGTGGCACCCGTTTTCATGCTGGCACCAATGTTGGCCTCGGCCGCGACCACACGTTGTTTGCCAAGAAGGACGGACACGTGAAGTTCGAAAAGAAAGGCCCGAAGATGCGGCAGTTCGTGAGTGTCGTAGACGCCTGATGCAGACCGTAGAAGCGGGGACATGCTTCGCGTGTCCCCGATCGGCAGGGATACGTGCCGGGCGCTACAAGCGCGACGGCAAGCACACGTATCCCCGCATCACAGAACCCCCAAAAACCCCGCATTCGCGGGGTTTTTCGTACTAGAGTTACCTCAATGAAATTCGTCGATGAAGCAACAATACGTGTTCAAGCGGGCAATGGCGGCAACGGCGCCCTGAGCTTCCGTCGCGAAAAATACATTGCCAAGGGCGGCCCGGATGGCGGTGACGGCGGGCATGGCGGAAGTGTCTACCTGGTGGCCGATCCGTCGCTCAATACGTTGGCCGACTTTCGCGTTGCCCGCCGGTTCAAGGCCGAAGTCGGGCAAGGTGGGGCCGGTCGCAACATGACGGGCAGGTCGGGTGACGATCTCGAGGTTCACGTACCGCAGGGTACAGTGGTTCATGACGTCGATACCGGCGAATTGATCTGCGACCTGACCGAGACCGGGCAGCGCCAGATGGTGGCGGAGGGCGGTCGCGGCGGACTGGGCAACACGCGCTTCAAGAGCAGCACCAACCGGGCGCCCCGCAAGACGACCCAGGGAACGCCGGGCGAGGCGCGCCACCTGAAGCTCGAACTCAAGGTACTGGCTGACGTCGGTCTGCTCGGCATGCCGAATGCCGGCAAGTCGACTCTGATCTCGGCCATGTCCGCCGCCAGGCCGCGCATCGCAGACTACCCGTTCACGACATTGCATCCGAATCTCGGTGTGGTCCGCGTAGGGAGCCTGCAGAGCTTCGTGATGGCCGATATTCCCGGCCTGATCGAAGGGGCGTCTGATGGCGCCGGGCTCGGCGTGCAGTTCCTCAGGCACCTGCAGCGCACGCGCCTGCTGTTGCATCTCGTCGATATAGCGCCGATGGATCCGAATACCGAACCGGCCCGGGAGGTTCAGGCCGTCGCGAGGGAACTCGAGCAATTCTCAAGCGAGCTGGCTGAGAAGCCGCGCTGGCTGGTGATCAACAAGATCGACCTGCTTGCCGATGACGATCTTGCCGTCGCGCGCGAGATGCTGCTCGAGGCGCTTGCATGGGACGGCCCTGTATTCGAGGTGAGCGCGGCCACAGGCGCCGGCACCGAGGCCCTGGGGCACGCGGTGATGCAGGCACTCGAGGAGTTTCAGGAAGAGTTGGAAGCCGAAGCCGACGGAGTACCTTAAGGGTACTAGGCAGAGATTGCTTTGATCCGGGTGTTCAGGCGGCTTTTATGACGCGCGGCCTTGTTCTTGGTAACAATGCCTTTGTTGATCATGCTGTCGATAACGGGCACAGCATCCTTGTAGGCCGCTACTGCTGCATCCTTGTCGCCGGCATCACATGCATTGACAACGCTCTTGATCTTGGTACGCATCTTGGAACGCAGGCCCATGTTGTGCTTGCGAGTCTTTTCCGCCTGACGTGCGCGCTTCCTGGCTGATTTGATGTTTGCCACTGGTTTAAACCGTGTTCCGATGTCAAAGAGCCGCGTATTATTCGCGCCCGGGGAGGCGTTGTCAATCACATTCGCGGACCCTGTTTTGGGCTAAACTCACGGGCTCATGAAACCGAAAAAACCTATATCCGGCTTGAAGTTAGCGCTGAAGACCTCCGTCGTCAGCGGTATGACCCTCCTGTCTCGAATACTGGGCCTGGTGCGGGATGTGGTATTTGCGCGGTTTTTCGGTGCCGGACTGCTCATGGATGCTTTTCTGGTCGCGCAGCGCATCCCGAACATGCTGCGTCGCTTTTTTGCCGAGGGTGCGTTCTCGGCCGGTTTCGTGCCCGTAATGGCGCGCTACAAGGAGCGGCACGACCATGAGCAGGCCCGCGAGTACCTGGATGCGATGGCCGGCACTTTCGGCCTGGTGCTGTTCGGGGTCACACTCGTCGGCGTCGTCGCCGCGCCCTTGCTGGTCCTGGTCGTCGCCCCGGGCTTCATCAGCGATGGCGGGGATTTCGACCTCGCGGCGCTCATGCTGCGCTTCACGTTTCCCTACCTGTTCTTCATATCCCTGACGGCGTTTGCCGGCGGTATCCTCAATACCTACGGTCGCTTCGGCGTCCCGGCATTCACGCCGGTACTGCTGAATGTCGTCCTGATCGGGGCTGCGATCTGGCTCGCGCCAATGCTCGAGCAACCGATTATGGCGCTGGCCTATGCGGTGTTCGTCGCGGGCCTCGTACAGCTCTTGTTCCAGCTGCCGTTTCTCGCCAGGATCCGGGCATTGCCGCGCCCGAAGTGGCGGCCGCAACATGAAGGAGTGCGGCGAGCGTTCAAGTTAATGCTGCCGGCAATCTTCGGGTCCTCTGTCGCGCAGATCAACGTGCTGGTCAGCGGTATTATCGCGTCGTTACTGCCGGTCGGCAGTATCAGCTACCTCTACTATTCGGATCGGCTGATGGAGTTCCCGCTGGGCCTCTTTGGCATTGCGCTGGCGACGGTAACGCTGCCGTACCTGTCGCGCCTCTGGGCCAATGGGGATCGTGCCGAGTTCGCCCAAACGCTCGAGTGGTCAATGAAAATAGCCATGCTGATCGCGGTGCCCGCCGCTGTCGGGCTGGTGATGCTGGCCGCGCCGCTGGTTACCACGCTTTTTCATGGCGGCGAGTTCGATCAGCGCTCCGTGGATATGACGGTTCTCGCGTTACAGGCCTACGCCTTCGGCCTCGTCGGCTTCTCATTCGTCAAAGTCCTGGCGCCGGCATTCTTCGCCCGCGAGGACACGCGCACGCCGGTTCGTGTCGGCATCGTCGCCTTGTGCGTCAACCTTGTACTGGGGGCATCGTCCGCCTGGTACCTCACGACCCGGGGTTTCGCCGGTCCGCACATGGGCCTGGCGGCGGCAACCTCGGTTGCGGCCGTTCTCAATGCCGGGTTGTTGTATCGCGGCCTGCACAAGGCCGGAGTCATCCGCCACGGGCCGGGGTGGGGAATCCTGTTGCTGCGGGTCGTTGTTGCTAACGGCGCGATGATCGCGGTGCTGATAACCCTGCATCGCTCTGTGAGCTGGTGGACTGCCGCATCGTTGGTGGACCGGGTCGGCTGGCTGTCGATTACGGTGTGCGCCGGCGCCGGCATGTATTTCGTGTCGCTGGTCGTGCTCGGGTTGCGGCCCGCACAGTTCCGCATGAGGCACGACTGACATGCGCCTGGTGCGTCATCTTTCGGACCTTCCGTACGCTTGGCTTGCGAACGGCAGTGTCGTCACCATCGGCGCATTCGACGGCATTCACCTCGGTCATCGCCAGTTGCTTCGCCGCGTCGTCGATGTTGCGAAGCAGTCCGGCAGGCCGGCGGTCGCCATGAGCTTCGAGCCGACGCCGAAGGAGTTCTTCGGTGGTGATCAGCCGCCTGCGCGCCTCATGCGTTTTCGCGAGAAACTCGAGTCGCTTGAAGAACGCAAGATCGATATCTTCTTCTGCCCGCGCTTTGGCGAGGCGATGCGCGGTATTTCGGCGGACGCATTTATTCGACAGGTCCTCGTGCACGGCCTGAATGCACGGCACGTCGTCATCGGCGACGACTTCAGGTTCGCGCGTCGACGCGAAGGATCGATCGAGGATCTGCTGCGTGTCGCACCGGTCCTGGACCTGGCGATCGAAAGAGTGCCGAGCATTCTCGTCGGCGATACCCGCGTCAGCAGCACGGCTATTCGTAAGGCCCTGGCGGCAGGCGACCTCGATCGGGCGACGGCGCTCCTGGGCCGGCCTTATCGCATGTCAGGGAAGATCGTACGCGGCCGGCGCGTGGGCCGTTCTCTCGGCTACGCGACGGCCAATGTCGACCTCAGGCGCCGCCGCAGTGCCGTCATGGGTATCTACGCCGTGCGCGTGCATGGACTGCCCGAAGGTCCGGTCAACGGCGTGGCGAGCGTCGGTACTCGCCCGACATTCGACCTGACCAAGCCCCTGCTCGAAGTTCATCTCTTCGATTTCGATCGCGACATATACGGTGCATACATCCATGTCGACTTCATTCGACACCTGCGCGCTGAAGAGAAGTTCGATTCGGTGGAGGATCTGGTTGCGCAAATGAAGATTGACGAAGAGAATGCACGTTCAGCCCTGGATGCCATGAATGATTGAAGACAAGCCACCAACAAACACCCGATTCACCGCCTGGATGTCGGTGGCCGCGCTCGTTGTGCTGGCCGACCAGGTCACCAAGTGGGCCATCGTCGAATGGGTCGCCCTCTACGAGCGCATTCCGCTCAATTCGTTCATCAACCTGACGCACCAGCGGAACACCGGCGCAGCCTTCAGTTTCCTGGCGGATGCCGGCGGCTGGCAGAGGTGGTTCTTTGTGACGCTGGCCACGGGCGTCAGCGTCGCGATCGCCGTGTGGCTCTGGCGGATTCGTAACGAAGGGCCGGCTATTCTCGCGGCCGGGCTGGCACTGGTACTGGGCGGGGCGGTCGGCAACCTGATCGACCGGGTTACGCTCGGTTACGTGACGGACTTCATCCAGGTGTGGTTTGGCGATTGGGCATTTCCGTCATTCAACGTCGCGGATGCCGGGATTTCCGTTGGCGCCGCGTTGTTGATTATCGACGCGATGTTCTACTCGGGCCGAAGCGCGAAGTAATTCTACCGCGTACGTTCCCAGCAATTGGTTTCGGGGCCTGATGTCCTGGCACCACGACCGTCAATGGTAAACGTCAGGCACTTGGTCGCCTCGTTGCCGCCGAGCTGGTAGGTCGCCGTGGCGCTGAAATTACTCGGGCTCGCCGCCGTGACATCGATAACGTAGGACCCCGTGTCGGTGGTGAACGGATCCGCCGAAAAACCAAGCAGTGTCATGTCCTGCGTGAACGTGTTGTTGTTCAGGTAGAACCGTTCCTGGTTGATCTTGATCTGTAAAAGGGCCGCCCTGGCTTCGTTACGTTTGGCGCGCGCCGAGAATTCCTGGTAGTTCGGAAAGGCGATGGCGGCCAGGATGCTTACGACGACCACGACGATCATCAGTTCAATCAGCGTTATGCCGCCCATGTGTTTGCGCAATCGCATAGTTCTCGTCCCGTGCCGCATTGGTTCAGACTAATAGTGGAGGTTCCGGGCGCCGAGCGCCCGGAACCATGCCACAGTTTATTCGATGCCGTCCTGCGTCCAGAGCGTACGAACCGGATTGTTGGCAAATCCCGGATCGAAGCACTCGACACCGATACAACCGATCGGCGGCGGCATGCAGTCCGCGCCTGTGCAGGTCGGGTCGTCGGGGCTCGGGAACAGGAACTGCGGTGACGGTGCAATGCCGCCCTGGGCGAGTTGCGTGCGACGTGCCTCGTCTTCGCCACCGGTTGGCACGTTTCCGAGATCGTCGACGATCGGATCGCCATTGATGATGCTAACGCGCCACAGGAAGTTCGTTCCCTGCCCGACATTGCAGGCGGCAGCGCCAGCCGAATCCGGTGAGAAGCTCACAAAGAAGACTTCGTTATTGAAGGTGACCGAGTCCGCCAGGACCATCTGGTTCGCCGGCAGAGTCAGCATCCAGCCCGCGTCACCCGCGGTCACCGTGACATCCACCTGGCCCGATACATCGACCAGGTCCGCCTCCGTGTACGGCACAAGCGCGTCGTACTCTGCCTGGGTGAGCGAATTAAACACGTTCGGATCACGCAGTGAGTAGAAGCGGTCGGTCGCGCTCAGGTCGAGCGGGTGAGCGCGATAACCCGAACCGATGCTCACCGAAATAAAGCGACGGTTCTGGCGGGTGTCCGAGAACATCGCGACATCGGGCGAATTGTAGAAGCGTCGTGTATCGGCGGGTCCTGGCGACGCGAGGCCTTCCGCGCCGAGCTGTGCAATGACGCCACCGGTAACGAGGTTCGCCGTTGTATTGCCGTTGCGTACGTCAAAGCGCCACACCTGGCCGCCAAGATCGGACGCGTACATGCGATCGGCATAGCCGTCACCATTGATGTCGATAACCTTGATCCGCGTCGGGATGGCGCGCGTCATGCCCGCTAACTGCAGGTCGGCGCTGCTGCTGGAATGACCGGCACGCCACAAGGTTGAGCCGCTGATCAGGTCGAGCACGTGTACGCCGGCGCCGACACCGTCCGGCGTCGCGTTGAAGGCCGGGGTATCGTGCACGCCGTCGTAGCCGCCGCCCATAACAACTACAGCTTTGAAGGCGTTCTGGGTGGCGCCCGCGATATCCATGCGAGTGACAACCGGAGCAGACCAGCTCTGGCCAGCCTCATCAAGCACACGTTCCCAAACGAGAACAGGGTTGTTCTTGTCAGTGACGTTGAGCATGCGATATGTCATGCCGCCACGGCGCATGCCGAACATGATGTAGGCAAAATCGCCATCGACCGGTTCGATCGCGCCGTCGCTGTCGACATCACGCACGATCGGGACGATATCGCCGTCGATGCCGTACAGCTTGTACTTCATCTCCGGGTCGTCATACAGGCGTGCCATGCGGGGTAACAGCTCTTTCGGTACGTAGGACCAAAGCTCCTGGCCCGTTGCGGAGTCGACCGCGTGCAGGTAGCCGTCATTGGTTGCGGTGTAGATCACTGAGTCCGGGTTCTGCGCCGTGCCGCCGTAAACAATGGCTGCAGGTCGCGAATGCAGTGGATCGCCCATCGCGTAACGGACCGTGGTTGTCGGATTATTGTCGATGTCCTGTACGTCTTCGCCGCGCATCCAGCGAATCACCTCGTCCATTGTCGGGCCATTGCCGGTCAGGCCGAAATCGGCGTCCGAGTACATTGCCATGTTGGCAACGGAAAGCGCGTTGCTCGCGCCGGACAAGCTGCTGTCGAAGCCGTTATCCGTGAACAGGCGGCGCACGCTAGGATCCGGCAGCTGGTTGGCTGCGCCGCCCAGCATCACGTCATTGCCGTCTGACTGGCCAACCGTCCAGAAGGAACGGGCCGTCGGGTAGAAAAAGCCGGTGCCCGGGTCGACGGCGTCGGCGCCAAGTGCGTCGACGATCTGGCCGCCCTGGATGCGATAGGCTTTCAGGTTGCCAGGCCAGTGCGCGGCGCCACGGGCGCCGAACATGGTCAGGTATACATCATTCAGGTTTCGCGTCCGGTTGAACGTGTTAACCGATACGGCCGGAGCCGTGTACGAAAGCGAACGTTCGTTGACCTGCGAGACGATATCCGTCAACGCGACGAGGAGTGAATCCGTGTCGTCGGCCAACAGGTACTGGCCGCCCGACAAACGTGCCGTGTCCTCGAGGATATCAAGGTCAATCGTAAAACCAATCGTGTGTGTGATCACTGACTGGCGGCCCGGAAGCGTCGGGTGGATGTCGATGTTTGCAAGGTATTCGCCCACGTCGTCCAGGCACGCGCCATCGCCGGTGCCCGTGCAACCCGTGCGGCCTGCCAGCGCCGCCGACCAGTTCGGCAGCTGTGCCAGGAGCCCCGGCG
>JAOUNK010000137.1 GCA_029881015.1 Gammaproteobacteria bacterium
ACCGTGTTACCGAGATTCGATATCGCGCCAAACTGACGAGCGCAGGCAACTTTGTAGTGCCGTCGGCGTTTGCGGGCTCAATGTACGACCGTAGCGTGCAGGCACGCTCCATGCCTGGTCGATTCGAGGTGCTGGCAACGCAGTGAGCAAGCGGCGAGCATTCCTGTTCGGCGTCTCAGCCCTGGTGGCTGCGGGAGTGCTGGCGCTCGCGTTTTGTCCGAAACCCTCTCTGTACGGCAATGCAAGGTTTTCTACTGCGGTTTTGGATCGGGAAGGACGTTTGCTTCGGCTCGCACTTGCTGACGACGAACGCTATCGACTACACAATGACATCGCTGAGATCAGCCCTGTCGCGATTGAGGCAACGCTGTTGTACGAGGATCGGCATTTTTACGAGCATCCAGGTTTCAACCCTGGCTCGCTGGTTCGAGCGTTCTGGTCGACCTACATTCGCAAAGATCGTCCAATTGGTGCGTCGACCATCACAATGCAACTCGCGAGAATCAGGTTTGATCTCGATACGCGGAATATTGCCGGCAAGTTCTCGCAGATCGTTCGCGCGATTCAATTTGAGCGACACTACGACAAGGCTGAGATTCTCGAAGCCTATCTGAATCTCGCGCCGTATGGCGGAAACATCGAAGGCATTGGTACAGCATCACTTGTCTACTTCGACAAGCCAGCCGCGAAGCTATCAATGCCAGAGGCCCTGGCGCTTGCCGTGATCCCTCAGAACCCTGTTCGTCGCGACCCCTCTACCGGGGCCGGCTATGTGCAAATGTTAGGGGCGCGTTCACGATTGCTTGAGATGTGGGCAAAAGAAAATTTACTGGGTGACGAAACTCGCGCGCAGTTCGATCTGCCAATGGCCGTCCGCGGAACTTCAGAGCTACCGTTTCGGGCACCGCACTTTTCGCTATCGGTCCTCGCACGGACAAGCGAACGCCAGGGCTCAATTACTACGACGCTGGACCTCAGCCGCCAGAAAGTTCTAGAGAAGCAAATTGACCGATACATCGATCGTGGGCGTTCCAGGGGAATTCGGAACGCAAGCGCGATGCTGGTCGACTACCGCTCAATGGAGGTAATTGCATCGGTCGGATCGGCGGATTTCTTCGATGATTCAATTGCGGGCCAGGTCGACGGCACGCGAGCAAAGCGCTCACCCGGATCGACGCTCAAGCCGTTCGTTTATGGCCTGGCGATCGACCAGGGAATCATCCACCCAAGCAGTCTGCTGAAGGATGCGCCGACACGATTCGCCGCTTATACGCCGGAGAATTTCGACCGTGGCTTCATGGGCCCGATCAAAGCGAAAGATGCACTGATATACAGCCGCAACGTCCCGGCGATTGAGCTGCTGTCGCGTGTCGGCCATGTCACGTTCCACGAGTTTCTCCTGGACGCCGGGGTGCGCGGACTTTCAACGCCGGACCACTACGGCCTGGCAATGATTCTTGGTGGCAACGAGCTCACTATGCATGAGCTCGTCATGCAGTATGCGATGCTGGCGAATGGCGGTCTGCTCAGGCCGCTGCGGACCCATACCGATGAGTCCACTGAACTAGCGGAGAAGAGACTCCTGTCTGCTGAAGCGAGCTTTCTCGTCCTGGACATGTTGCGAGATAACCCACGCCCCGACTCGCCAGGTATAGACGGAAAGTACGCGAATTCGCCGATTGCCTGGAAGACGGGCACATCCTATGCGTTTCGAGATGCATGGACCGTGGGGGTCTTCGGACCCTATGTGCTGGCAATCTGGGTCGGCAACTTCGATGGCTCGGCGAACCCTGCGTTTGTGGGGCGAAGCGCGGCTGCGCCACTCTTCTTTGAGACAGCCGACGCGTTAATGGCAGGGTCAGCAAGTACACGACCTGAGTACAGTCCCTTAGCTAGTTTGAATGTCGAAGAAGTCGACGTCTGCGCTGATACGGGTGATCTGCCGGGGCGTCATTGCCCTCGCACGGAGAAAGCCTGGTTTATTCCGGGTGTTTCACCCATCAAAGTGTCAGACGTACATCGTGCTATTCGGATCGATAACGCAACTGGCCTGCGAGTCTGCAACTTCCAGGCAGCGAACACGCATGAGGAGGTCTTCGAGTTCTGGCCATCTGACATTCTTAGCCTTTTTCGACGCGCTGGAATAGCGGTCCGCCAACCACCGGCATGGTCTGCAGAATGCGGGATGAGTCACAAAGAGGCGTCTGGATTGCCACCACGAATCAGCTCTCCGACGCCGGGCGTTGCCTACCATGTGCGAATCGATCGCCTTTCGGACGAGAGAATCCCGTTCGAAGCAACGACTGATAGCGATGTAACAAGGGTGTTCTGGTTCGTCGACGACCAGTTCGTCGCCTCCGGCACCCGCGACGAGACCATTTTCTGGAAGCCTGTCGCTGGTGATCATCGGATTCTCGCTGTCGACGACCTCGGGCGCAGTCACTCTCGGCAATTGTCGGTCAAGGTTGCTTTGTAGCTGTCCCAATCCGGACCTGGCAAGCCAGTCGATCTGAAAAGAATGGTGGCCAGAGGGGAATCGAACCACCGAGACGCGGATTTTCAACTTGGAAGTAGGTACTGAAAGTAGGGTCGGTCCCGCCATATTTATCAACAAGTGACCGGGCGTCCGTTGTGCTTTTCTGCCAGACGATGCAGTACCGAGCTCGGCTCAGTTACGCAAAACTCACGCACTGAAGATTGTCTGTTGCAGTGATCCTGGATGCCTGACAAGACTCACCAATATCACGTCCGATGCGATAACAATGGATCGACGGAAACGACCGTTACTGAACTAAACGCGTAACCGTTCTCTATGTGCCAGTATCACACCCATTCGTCGAAATGGTTGATCGGAACGATCCGGAGCGAATACCTAGATCACGTGCCATTCTGGAGTGCTCGGGATCTGGAAAGAAAGCTGTCTTGTTTCCTGGACTACTACAACCGCGAACGTGCGCATCAGCGTATCAGAAGCGCTACTCCCGACCCTGCTGTCGGTGATGTCACCAATAGCATCGCCTCCCTTGATGACTATCGTTGGAAATCACGCTACCGAGGCCTATTCCAGCCTCCGATTGCGGCTTGAATAGTAATTCGCGCTTCACAAGTCTCACGTAGCCTCGGCCAGAAACGGGCGTTCAATTGTCTTCGATCTTGAGTAACTCCCAAGAGTCGGCATCGCACTCGAAGGTCCCATCTCGAAAGTAAAAGAGGAAGTGTTTAGTGGATGCACCCGCACACCCTAGAAGAACCCAATCGGATGTCTCGTCGATACGCAAGTTTCCAGATACTTCGTAGAATTCTCCCCACGGAATTGACTTTCCAAATCGGCATTGTCCCAAGTACCAACCTTCGTCGTTTGTAGACCCGAGCCTGTACCTCCAGCAATTACGAAAACGTAGTTGGAGAACATCTTCTCGATCGAACTCGGGGAACTGATATGCGTTAGCTCTGAAGAACAATTTCAGCAATGAGCCATTAACGTCGATCCTAGGGTGGGGTGCATTAGGAGCCGCATTCCAACCATCATTCAGCTGTGTGTAAGTCGTTTTCATCCAATCCAGATCAATGTCGCGAAACAGCCATCCGCGTCAGTTCAGACATAATCGTTCGCATACTCGGATTCGCGCAAACGATACTCCTCAGACACGCAAGTATTCACGGCATCGAACATAACTGCCATGTTTCCCACGAATGGCACAATCTCAAAGCAACCACCAATGTGATTTACGCCGCAGTTCGCCACTATGCATGTAGCAAGCACATCGGCCGTATGCTCAGCTTGGATTCTCTTGGCACATTGTAGGCCCTTATCGGAAGGACCATTTATTATCGAGACTTCCTGATCAAAATACTCGTCAGAGTAATCATCGCCTTTTCAGGGCTCCATTTCTCCCGGCACGTCTTTGGGAAATTGGCCTCAATGTGAACTATAATTACTTTATATGGGCGCACTGTACCAAGAAAGACCTTATAAAGCAGTGGCCTAGCGCAACAGGCGCAAAATCATACGAGGTGGATTGCGATGGACCGCATGCATTCGTTTTCGGAATGCTTGCGAAACCATCAGCAACTCGGGGTCCGGCGGGCGGGCCTTGTCTTGTGTGGCGGAGAAGGTATTGGGCGATATTCAGCTCTTGATGGTAAGCCGCTCTCGACTGGCAAGAGAGGGATTGGTTCAGCTTCTTCGAGAGTTCGACCATATCGCTGTTTGCGCCGCCCACGCTTTGATCGAACAGGCTATCCCCACGATATTGGCAGACCAGCCAGACATCGTCGTGGTCGACGTGTCGGATGGCGATCATTCGGCTTCCATTTCTACTTTTCGGTCCTTGGGCATCAAATCGTTCATCGTGGTTTATGGTGTCTGCGTAGATATCGAGTCTGTTATTCCTTACGCCAGGGCCGGAGTTAGCGGGTATGTGCGGAGCGATGCGAGCCGAACGGAGTGGGATTGCGCTCTTCGGTCCGTGTTGCAAGGGCACGTTTCGGACCCGGTGATTGCGGGCATACTCAATCGGTATATTGCGTCACAGCTCGCCGAGCCTGTTGCGCCCGGGATTCTCCCGGGAACTGACAGGGCATGGTCCGTGAAGCCCGCCGTCGGCCGGTCGGCGGCCCGAGTTGGACTGACACCGCGGGAGCAACAGGTGCTATCGTTGGTCGATGAAGGCTTGAGCACGAAACGTATAGCCAGGCGCCTGCACTGCAGTCCCTCCACCGTCAAAGCTCACGTGGCATCCATTCTCACCAAGTACCAAGTACATCGGCGCGCGGAAGCGGCAGCGATCTTTCGCAAGAGCAAACTTGGCCGGTCGCTCGACTCCGCGCGCCGGGCCTAGGCCCTTTAATCTACACACGACCTACATCTTCTGGCCCATTACGGTAGTCCCGGCCTAGTCGGGCTTCTAGGTCAAACGGCCGATTCAATCGAGCCGGTATTTTCGGCAGTGTTTCCAGGTGAAATTTGATCGCCTTACGGCAACGGAAATCATCTCATGAGGCACGGGCATGGCCACAGAACAATTCGCCGCATTTGAAGAAATCATCGCCGCACCCGGCATAATCCCGGGCGGCGATAATGACGGGCGCTTTCGGCCCGAATCGCCGTTTCTCCCGGAGCCGGAGTACTCGCGCGACGTTGCGTTGCCCTCCGAGCGCGATCGCCCGGTCGCGGCGGCCGTTCGGGAGGCCATCGAATCACCCTTTGTTTCCGAATACGTACTCGAAACCGCGGACGCGGACTTCGAAAGCCCCGAGGAGGCTTACCTTCGGGAAGTGATGGAGGAGCTTTATGATGAGGAGTTCAACGAGGCAGTCGAAGATCTCGTTAATCACCTGCGCGGTGTGCATGAAGATCGCTTCCGGGGCGAACTCGACCATGATCCCGTTGCTGCGGAGCAGGAATTAGCACACTACCTGGAGCCCCTCAACAGGGAGATCGAGAGCGCAATTGACTCGCTCATCGAGGGCCTCGTTCAAATTGACAATGATGCGTTGACCGAAGAGCAACTCGACGCGTTCCTGGAATCGGCTGACTACGAGGCGAACCTCGAGGAGCCAGAGTTCCAGTTCTTCTTTAAGAAAATCTGGCGCAAAGCGAAGAAGCTGGCCAAGAAGGGACTCAAAGTCATCAAGAAACTTTCGCCGGTACACATCATTCTCGGGAAACTCAAGAAACTCGTCCGGCCGCTGCTGATGCGTGTATTGAAATTTGCGCTCAACAAAATCCCTGCGCGGTTTCGACCGATCGCAAAGCGGCTGGCTCGACGCTTCCTGAAAGGCACGCTGGGAGAGGTTGCCGAGGAAGACTTCGATGGGGAGTATATCGACTACGAGGATTCTCTCGAGCAGGCGGATCAGGACGCCATTGATCCGAAAGTCGCGCTCCCGCCACCTAGCATCGTGGCCACGGAGTTCGATACGTTATTGGCCGGATACGTGATCGAGGGGCCGGACTACGACCACGACCCATCCGTTGTGCAATACATGAACCAGGACGACATGGAGGAACGGAGCTCTGGTGACATGCTGGACCGGGCCAAGGATCAGTTCATCCGAGGCATAGCTTCGGCTGAATCAGAAGAGCAAGCGATCGCGGAAGTGGAGCGTTTCATTCCTGCGATCCTCATGGGTCTCAAGCTCGGTATCAAAGTGATAGGCCGGCGGCGCGTCGTCAACTTCCTCGCAAAACTCGTTGCAAAGTTGATCAGCCGATTTGTCGGTCGCCAAGCAGCGGTTCCGCTGTCGCGCGCGCTCGTCGACGCCGGCCTCAGTCTCGTAAGCCTCGAAACTCCCGAAGACATGCAGTATGCAACGGGCGAAGTGCTGGCCGAAACCATTGAGGACACGATTACCGACATCGTCACCGAAGTGCCAGAAGAGGCATTCGATGACGAAGAGATGTTGGAGCTGTATGCCCAGGAGGCATTCGACCGGGCCGTCGCGAAAAACTTCCCGCCCCAGATGCTGCGGCGTCGGCTGCGCCGCGTTCCGCACGCGAAGGCAACGTGGATTGTCATGCCGAGGGGGCGTCGCGCCAAGAAATACAAGAAATACAGCCAGACCTTTCCGGTCAAACTGTCCGCGCCGATGGCGCGCCGCATAAGGACGTTCGGCGGCCAGACGTTGTACGGATACCTAATGAACCAACTTGGCTTACCTGTCGACAAGCAGTCCATCAAGGGGCGCCTGCATCTTTACGAGGGCATGCGCGGTGCATCACTCAGCGACATCAGTCACCTCGAACGAAAAGTAGACGGCCTAGGCTCTCGGGAGCGGGCCGCGTGGATGAAGATCCACCCGCTTACCCCGCAAGCGGCCGCCCTGTTGATTCCGCAACATGTCGGGCTGGCACAGAATGTGAGCGAGCGATTCTTGGTGAACAGGTTACGGACAGCGATCGGCCAGCGATTCTATTACCTCGAAATCCCGGGCGCTCGGATGCTCCGAGCACCGGCTGGCGCGGCACAGCGTGGTACGCACGGCAACGCGGCGGCCAGCCCGGCGAGAGCCAATGAACTCAATGTCACTTTCGATTTTCGTTCGCAGGAAATTCGCATCTACGACTTCATCAGCGAGGCGAAAGCCACGCGTCTCGTCCGGGAAATCAGGAAGGGCGCAGCGAGAGCCACCTTCGTCCGTCACGTTCGGATGCGCCTGTCCCGCAAGCTGCGACGACTCTTGACGGGTCCACCGGACCGACACATCAGGTTTGCAAAGGACGCGTCGTCCGCGAAAAGTACGGCATCCATTGCACCCGCACTGCGATTCGCCGGGAAGACCGTGTCGCGCGCCATCACAAACCTTGTCACGAAATCGCTATTGGGATCAATGCGAAAGGACAATGGGGCCATATTGCGACAGTTCGCGAAGGCCGCTGAGGCACGAGAAGACGGCGTCACGGTGCAAATCACGATTTCACGAGCCAGCGAAGTATTCGCCATATTCCAGCCGCTGGCGGCGAAACGCATTCGGGCCCTCTCAAAGCTCCGGCAGTCCGGCATCGACGGAGCCCTGAGCGTCAAAGTGCAGCCGGGTTTCCACAAGTAGCAGGCCGATCGATGACGACTTCGAACGAGCATCGCACACAGCTACTGCATTGGCAGCTTGCCATCGAGCGGCTTGCCAGGCTCGAAGACAGTGCTTCGGCGGAAGGGTGGATTCGTTTGGAGAGACAGTCGAATGCGGTCATTCGCTCGTCCCTGCGCAAAACGATCGCGAAACTTCACCGCGATGCACAAAGGCTCTCGGACTCAATAGGCATCGAGGATAATGAGCAAATTGCCTCCCGGATACTTCGCATCCGCGAGGACTACCTGCGCACGGAGAAGGTCGTCAACTTCTTCGCGGACGCGATAAACACACGCTCCTCCGAGAAAATAGGAAATGTTCTTCGCGGACTAGACAGAATCGCGTCCGAGGGCATGAACAGGATTCTCGGGCCGCTCGGCTACAGTACGCCGCCAGTGCTCGTGTTCAAGGATGCCGGTCTCGGCGCGGCCATCATGCGCAGCGGCCAGTATCTGTGGGATCGGCGCAGCATCAATCCTGTTGCAGCCATCAAGGTCGTGGGCCACAACCTGTACACGGCGACCAGCATCTTGCACGAGCTGGGCCACCAGGTCAGTCACATGACGGGGTGGAAGAAGGAGTTGGGCGATGCGCTGCAGCGCGCTATCCCCGGCGACCTCGGTGCTGTGTGGCGAAGCTGGTCATCCGAGGTTTCGGCGGACGCCATTGCGCTCGTGTTTGCAGGACATGCAAGCATTGCGGCGCTGCGTAATGTTGTAGACGGCGGTCCGCGACGGGTATTTCAGTTTCACACTGGCGACCCCCACCCGATCGGCATGTTGCGTGTACTGATGACGTGCCGGTTTGCGCGCCTGTGTCTCGGCGGTGGGCTCCTGCATCCCGCGACCGACAATGCGGATGAGACGGCACCGTGGCTGTCGCTCGAAAGCGCATGGCGTCAGAAATACCCACTACGCGGTGCGAGTGATTCAGTGCAGAGAATCATTGCTGGGTCGGATCCGCTCCTGCCAACGATAGCGAAGG
>JAOUNK010000465.1 GCA_029881015.1 Gammaproteobacteria bacterium
TGCGCTGAAGATGCCCGAGCTGCCCGCGATCGAGGCCGACAATGTTGCGACATTGCCGGTCCGCAAGCGCTCGCGCACGCTCCTCTGGTATGCGCTGGCGGCAAGCGTCGTACTCGCGGTTTCGATAACGATTCGTACGAACGACCTGTTCCGCAGCTACGACTCGCTGCCGGACGAGGTCCTCGCGCACCTGGACCATGAACCCTGGGCACTGCAGGTGACGGACGAAGCGGTTTCCGACGAGCGGCTTGCGCGAGCCATACCGGCCTCGCTGGCGTCCTATGAGCGTGGCGCTGAACTCATCACCTACGCACAACCCTGCATCATCAACGGCAACACCGTGCCGCACCTGGTTGTCCAGGGACAGTACGGCCCGGTCACAATACTGCTCATGCCCGAGGAGCGTATTGCAGGAGCATTGCCACTTGATGGCGAGACCGTAAAAGGGGTAATTATTCCCTTTGGCAAGGGCAGTATCGCGTTCATCGGCAGTCGCGAAGAGCCGCTCGAGTCAATTCAAGAAAAGGTAATCAACTCGGTGACGTGGACGACTTGACGTTCCGCACCGAAAACAAGCGCCCGGTCGCGGGCATCAATCCTGGTAGGAGAGAAGAAAATGGCACAGAAGAAAGTAATCAAGCCGGTAGCACTGGCTGTAGGCGCGGCATTGGCCGGTTCGTTCGCAATTTCAGGCGCAGTCAATGCGGCGGATACGGCCGAAAGCCCATTCTCGATTTCGAACCTCGAAGTCGGTTACATGCTGGGTGAGGGCGAAGGCTCTTGCGGCGGCGACAAGGGCGACAAGGGTGACAAGAAAGGCGAAGGCTCCTGTGGTGAAGGTTCCTGCGGTGAAGCCGGCGACAAGAAAGGCGAAGGCTCTTGCGGCGAGAAGGAAGGTGAAGGTAGCTGCGGTGAGAAGGAAGGTGAAGGCTCTTGCGGCGAGAAGGAAGGCGAAGGCAAGTGCGGCGAAGGTAGCTGCGGCGGCTCCGCTTGAGTTTCTTCACACATGAAACAGAAAAGCCCGCGCCTGGCGCGGGCTTTTTTGTGTACATTCGGATGTCATGAGCAAAACGGTAAAGCGTTGCAGGTGGGCAGAGGGCACCACCCTCGACTACATTCGTTACCACGACGAAGAGTGGGGCGTACCGGTACATGACGACCTTACGCAGTTCGAATTCCTGACGCTCGAAGGTGCCCAGGCGGGCTTGAGCTGGTCCACAATCCTCAACAAGCGCGACGGCTACAGGAAACTGTTCGCGGAGTTCGATCCGGAGAAGGTCGCGCGTTTCACGAAGAAGCGCATCGAGAAGTTGCTGCTGGACCCGTCAATCGTACGCAACCGCCTGAAAATAGAGTCGACCGTGAGCAATGCCCGGGCGTTCCTGAAGGTCCAGGAAGAGTTTGGCAGCTTCAGCGACTACATCTGGGGCTTCGTCGACGGCAAGCCCGTCCAGAACAACTTCAAGAAGGACGGCGATGTGCCCGCCACCTCAACCGAATCCGACGCCCTGAGCAAAGATCTCAAGAAGCGTGGATTCCGGTTTGTTGGCAGCACGATCATCTACGCCCACATGCAGGCGACAGGCCTCGTCAACGATCACGTCACCGGCTGCTTCCGCCACAAGCCATGCGCCAGGATGGGTTAGTACGGTCCATCCACCCATTTCTTGCATTCCCGGCAGTATTAGCGATTACAATTGCCTGCAGGTGCTGCGTTTCTAGTTTGCTGAAGGGGATCAAGATGTCAGAAGAATCAACAAGTAAGCCGGGCACGGGGTTCTGGATAACCGGCGGCCTGCTCGCGGTTTGGAACCTCTCGGGCCTGTACCAGTACTACCTGATGTCGATCATCACGGCCGATCAGCTCGAGGACGCGGGGTATACCCTGGAGCAGGTCGCCCATGTCATGAACACACCGGCCTGGGCGCATGCGGGTTACGCGTTCGCCGTCAACGCGGGGGTGCTCGGCGTCATCTTGCTGCTGCTGCGCAAGTCGTGGGCGATCCCGATGTTCGTGATTTCGCTGATCGGTGCGCTGGTGCAGGACGTCGATGCCTACGTGTTGCGCGGTGCGCTCGAACACTTCGATGCCATATGGCTGTTCCTGCCGATAACGGTGATCGTGATCTGCGTATTCGAGATCTGGTATTCGCGACGGGCGCAAGCGAAGGGCTGGCTGACCTAGTTAGTTGCCGATCGTAATCAGCGTCATG
>JAOUNK010000138.1 GCA_029881015.1 Gammaproteobacteria bacterium
GCTGCCCAACATTTACGGCAGCGTCGATGCTGTGCAGATCGCCGACAACAACGGTGTTGACTACGATGAGCCCCGGCTCGAAGAATTCGTACGCACCGTCGAGAACGCCGGCGTAACGCCCGAAGCCGCCTACCTGCAGGACGGCCGTGCCGTATTGCGATTCAACACCACGGCCGAGCAGGAGCAAGCCAGCACGAGGCTGCGTACCGCCTACGATCGTGAGGCCAATATCGCCGCGACGCTCGCGCCGAAGCTGCCGCGATGGGTGCGTGACCTTGGTCTCAAGCCCATGAGCCTGGGTCTGGATCTGCGGGGCGGCGTCTATGTGCTGCTCGAAGTCGACATGCAAACGGCGATCGACAGCCGCATGGTGGGTTATCAGCAGAGTTTCGATGACCGGCTGCGTGATGCGAAGATTCGTCGTCGCGTCGATCTGAACGGGCAAATCATCACGGTACGCGTCACGAGCGAGGAAGATCTGCAGGCCGCGCGCGATGTCATTCGTCGCACCGACCAGGACGTACTCATTTCCGAAGGTGCGGACGGCAGGTCCCTGATCGTGCGCATGAGCGAGGCGCAGATACAGGCCCGCCAGGACTTCGCGATCGAGCAAAACATCACGACCTTGCGCAACCGCGTCAACGAACTGGGCGTGGCCGAGCCGCTGGTGCAGCGCCAGGGTGCCGACCGCATCGTTATCCAGCTGCCGGGCGTTCAGGACCCCAACAAGATCAAGGGCATCCTTTCTGCAACGGCAACGATCGAGTTTCGCCTCGTCGACCAGTCGGGCAGCGAACCGGGTTCTCGTCGCTACCAGGGGCGCGGCACCGAACCGCCGCAGATGCTCAAACGCAGCGTGATTGCCTCGGGCGACCAGATCATCGATGCCAGCGCCGGCTTTGCCGAAGGTCAGCCGCAGGTCAATATCACGCTCGACTCGGCAGGTGGCGAGAACATGCTGCGCACGACGATGGAAAACGTCGGCAAGCCGATGTCGACGGTGTTCATCGAGACGACACGCGAGGCGATTCCCGGCCAGCCGGGCGAATTTCGCAAGGTTGTCCGGCAGGAAATTATCAGTACGGCGACGATCCAGGGCGTGTTCAAGGACAGGTTCAGGATCACCGGACTGTCGCCCGGCGAAGCGGCCGATCTGGCATTGCTCTTGCGCGCTGGCGCACTTGCAGCGCCGGTTTATATCGTCGACGAGCGCACGGTCGGACCGACGCTCGGCCAGGACAACATCGATCGTGGCTTCAATGCGATCAAGATCGGCTTCCTCGCCGTCATCATCTTCATGGCGGTCTATTACCGTGGCTTCGGCCTGATCGCCAACGTCGCGTTGTTGTCGAACGTCGTCTTCATCGTGGCGATGTTGTCGATACTGGGTGCATCGCTGACGTTGCCGGGTATCGCCGGTATCGTGCTCACGGTCGGTATGGCGGTTGACGCGAACGTCCTTATCTTCGAGCGCATACGCGAGGAGCTCACGGCCAAGGCGTCGCCGCAGACGGCGATCAACTCGGGCTATGAGAAGGCGTTGTCATCCATTACCGATGCCAACGTCACCACGCTCATCGCGGCGGTCGTGTTGTTCTCGCTGGGTACGGGGCCGATCAAGGGCTTCGCGATAACGCTGCTGCTCGGCATCATCACTTCCATGTTCACGGCGATCGTCGGCACCCGAACAATCGTCAACCTGGTATTCGGCGGGCGCAAGCTGCAGTCGTTGCCGGTCTAGGAAAGCACAATGCGCATAATTAGCAAGACAACCAGCATCGATTTCCTGAGCCCGGCCCGGCGCAAAATAGCGCTGGTGGTGTCGGCGTTGTTCGTTGTCATATCGCTGGCATCGTTAGCCACACGTGGCCTGGATTTCGGCATCGACTTTACGGGCGGTATCTTGCTCGAGGTTGGCTACGAGCAGGCGGCAGACGTCGAAGCGATTCGCAACGGCCTTGCCGATGCGGGATTCGTGGATGCGCAGGTACAGCTGTTCGGCCGCGATACAGACGTGCTCGTTCGCCTGCCGCCGCAGCCCGAAGAGAGTGCTTTGCAGGTTCGTGATCAACTTCAGGCGACGTTGGAGGCCAGCGGGCAAAAGATCGACCTGCGGCGCATGGAAACAGTAAGTGCCCAGGTAGGTAGCGAACTCGCCGAGCGAGGCGCGCTGGCGATGGTCGTGGCGCTGCTGCTGATCTTTGTTTACGTCATGATTCGCTTCCAGTGGAAGTTCTCGGCGGGCGCCGTCGCGGCCCTGGTCCATGACGCAATTGTCACCGTCGGGTTCTTCTCGATCTTCCAGCTGCCTTTCGATCTAACCGTAGTTGCGGCAGTGCTCGCCGTTATCGGTTATTCGCTCAACGATACCGTTGTTGCGTTCGATCGAATTCGAGAGAACTTCTTCGCACTGCGCGGCGTGTCGGCGCAGGATGCGATGAACATATCGATCAACGAGATGCTCGCGCGAACCCTGATCACGGGTCTGACGACCCTGCTCGTGTTGGTTGCATTGCTGGTGTTGGGCGGCGAGTCGATCGCACCCTTCTCGATCGCGCTGATCGTCGGCATCGTCGTCGGCACGTACTCGTCAATCTACACGGCGAGCGCCACGGCGCTGGCGTTGAACGTCAGCCCGCAGGACCTGATCGAACCGATCAAGGACCCGTCACTCATCGACGATCTCCCCTAATAGGGTACCGGACACCGTATTTCTTGAGTATTGGGTCCCACCGATCCCTTGAGACGGCAAATACGGTGTCCGGTACCCTATTTCGACGCGAGGATCGCCTTGATCTCGCGTGCGCAGAGTTTCGCGAGGCCTGAGTAGATTTTTGGCGTGCCGCAGAGGATGTGGCCTGACTCCATGTATTTTTCGCTGCCGTCGAGGCCGCTGACAATGCCACCGGCTTCCCGGATAATGAGCGACCCGGCCGCGATATCCCAGGGCTTCAATCCGTACTCCCAGAACCCATCTAGGCGCCCCGCGGCGACGTAGCACAGGTCGAGGGCGGCGGCTCCGGGGCGGCGAACGCCTGCGGTGTTCTTCACAACCTTGCCCAGCATCTCGAGGTAGGGCGTGATGTCCGCGTCGCCCTGGCGGAACGGGAATCCCGTGCCGATCAGCGCATAGTCCAGTTCTTTGCGGCCACTGACGCGAATCTTGCGGTCATTGAGCGTAGCGCCGTCGCCACGCGCAGCGGCAAACAGGTCCTGGCTGATCGGGTCGTAGACGGCCGCGGCCTCCATGCGACCCTTGATCTGAACGCCGACCGAGACGCAAAACTGCGGAAAACCATGCAGGAAGTTGGTGGTTCCGTCGAGCGGGTCGATGATCCAGACAGTATCGGATTCACCCTGCTGCCCGGATTCCTCGGCCAGTATTGCATGGTCGGGATAGTGGTTGCGGATGACCTCGATAACCGCTTCCTCGGCGGCACGGTCCGCGTCACTGACGTAATCGTTATGTCCCTTCTTCTCGACATTGAGCTTGTCGAGCTTGTTGAGATGCCTGATCAGTATGGCGCCTCCACGGCGCGCTGCCATCACGGCCACATTCTGTAATGCGTGCATGAAACGATTCCGTCAATGTAAAAGAGCTGCGCGCCCGGTGTGTCCGGGCCGCGGGGGCGGTAGAATACCCGACTTTGTATACGGTGTCCCACAGCAATGTCCCTTGTCAATGAGCATTAGAATTGTCCTCGTCGGAACCACGCACCCTGGAAATATCGGGGCTGCCGCCCGCGCCATGAAGAACATGGGGCTCCGCGACCTTGCGCTCGTCAACCCGAAGCATTTTCCGCATGACGAGGCGACGGCGCGTGCCTCGGGGGCTGCGGACGTCCTCGACAACGCGCTGGTTGTGGATTCGCTGGCGGATGCCCTGGCGGACTGCGTCTACGTGGCCGGCGCCAGCGCGCGCTCACGCACCATTAACTGGCCGAGTATGGGTCCGCGCGACTGTGCGGAACGCATGATCCTGGAAAGCGCCAACGGCATGGTCGCGGCGGTGTTCGGGCCCGAAAAGACCGGACTGCACAATGACGACCTGGATCTTTGTCATACCCTGCTTACGATCCCGACAGACCCGGGCTTCAGTTCACTGAACCTGGCGATGGCCGTGCAGGTCCTGACCTACGAGCTGCGCGTCGCCGGCATGCTGGACGCCGGCCCGAGCTTCGATGCCGAGGCACCGCCTGCGACCGGCGAGGAGATGGAGCACTTCTACACGCATCTTGAAAACGTGCTCACGAAGATCGAATTCCTCGACCCGGCGAATCCGCGGCACCTGATGCGCCGCATGCGACGCCTTTTTATTCGCGCCCGGCCTGACAAGAACGAGGTCAACATTCTGCGCGGCATCCTCTCCGCCATCGACAGGATGGGCAAGGACTGACATGCCCGGGAAGATGATCTATCTCGACTACGCGGCGTCGACGCCTGTCGACTCCCGCGTGCTGGATCGCATGCGCGAAGTCGCCGAGCTCAATTGTGCGAATCCTTCGTCCACCCATGCGGCCGGCCGCGAAGCACAGGCGATCATCGCCGAAGCTGCGGCGCAGCTCGCGGAACTTTTGAATGTAAGCCCTGGCTCCCTGATCTGGACCTCCGGCGCAACGGAATCGGACAACCTGGCGATTGCCGGCGGCGCCCGCCACCGGACACATCGCGGCAAGCACCTCGTCACGATGAAAACCGAGCACAAGGCAGTAACCGATGTGTTCGAGGCGTTGGCAAAGGAAGGCTTTGACGTCACCTGGGTCGATGCCGGTGCGGACGGCCTCCTGTGCCCCGATTCGTTCGCCGCCGCGCTGCGCGACGACACGCAGTTCGCGTCGATCATGTACGTCAACAACGAAACGGGCGTTATCCAGGACATCGAGGCACTGGGCACGATTTGCCGTGAACGCGACGTGTTGTTTCACGTGGATGCTGCCCAGGCCGTTGGCAAATTGCCGATCGATCTCGGCAACCTGCCTGTCGATCTGCTGTCGCTGACAGGCCACAAGTTCTACGGTCCGAAGGGCATTGGCGCCTTGTATATCGCTGACCGTGCGGGCTGCCATGTGGAACCAATCCTGTATGGCGGCGGGCAGCAGCGGAGCATTCGTCCCGGGACCCTGCCGACCGACCTGATCGCCGGGCTCGGCATGGCCGCAGCCGTCGCCGCGACCCGTATCGAGCCCGATCTCGCACACCTGCGGGCGCTGCGACAGTTGCTCTGGGAGGGGATACGGTGCGTCGACGGCATTCGCCTCAACGGCGATCCAGGCGGCTTCCCCGGCATCCTGAACGTGAGTGTCGAGGACATCGATGGCGAGAGCCTGTTACTGGCGCTGGAGCCGCTCCTGGTCGCCACGGGGAGCGCCTGCAACTCCAAGACCGGGGAACCATCTTACGTCCTGCGCGCGCTGGGGCTTGGCGACGACCAGGCGCAGAGCGCGATTCGCTTCAGCCTTGGACGTCCCACAACCCGTGATGAGGTCGAGTTCGCTGCCGCGCGCTACCGCGACGCTGTCGCTCATCTGCGCAAACTCGCACCGGACCGGGCGGCGTGAGCGCCGATCCCTACAACAGAAAGGTTCGCGACTCCTTCGCCGCGCCGCCGCATGCCGGCGAGCTGGCCGGCGGCATTGACGCGCGGGTAGACGCCGGGGACCTGCGCGTGGAATTCGCGGCGACGCTTGAAGATGGCCGGATTGCCGCCCTGCGTTTCCGGGCCCGGGGATGCCCGCACGTGATTGCTGCTGCGGAGTGGGTCTGCGATTACTACGAAGGCAAACCGGCCGAGGCTCTTGAAGTCTTCCCGATTGCCCGGATTATGGAGGATCTGGCTGTACCTACCGAGAAGACCGGTCGTATACTCGTGCTTGAGGACGCGATCCAGTCGCTTGGGCGCCGTCTGAAACACTGAAAAAGGACCAGCAATGGCAATTTCGCTTACCGAAGCGGCGGCAGATCGCGTCCGCAACTACCTTGAGAAACGCGAGAAAGGTCTCGGGTTGCGCCTCGGGGTCACCAAAACGGGTTGCTCCGGCTATTCCTACGTTATCAACTACGCCGAGGCGATTGATGACGACGACGTCATATTCGAGGACAAAGGCGTCAAGGTCGTTGTCGACCCGGAGGCGCTCAGCCTGATCGACGGGACCGAGGTCGATTTCGTCAAGAATGGCCTCAACGAGGCGTTCAGCTTCCGGAATCCCAACATCAAGGGCGAATGCGGCTGCGGCGAGAGCTTCAACGTCTAGCCAGGACCCCCACAGCCCTTTCTACGGCGGCTATAGCCGTAGTAGAATTAATAACTTATGTCTTCTCCGCGCCCGGCATGACGCCGCGTGCTCATCATCATCGTTTTGGATCTAAAGGATTTACTCATGGCCGTTGAACAGACGCTCTCCATCATCAAACCCGATGGCGTACAAAAGAACCTGATTGGAGAGATCTACAGTCGTTTTGAAAAAGCCGGACTGGAAATCGTCGGTGCGCGCATGCTGCACCTCAGCAAGGAGCAGGCGCAGGGCTTTTATGCCGTTCACAAGGATCGGCCTTTCTATAACGACCTCGTCAATTACATGACCTCCGGACCGGTTGTCGTGTCGGCGCTGAGCGGCGAGAACGCTGTTCTCAAGCACCGCGAGATCATGGGCGCGACGAATCCTGCCGAGGCAGCACCGGGCACCATTCGTGCCGACTTTGCCGAGAGCATCGAAGAGAACATCTGCCATGGCTCCGACGCCGCCGAGACAGCCGCTGTCGAGATCGCGTTCTTCTTTGGCGACGACGGCGTTTGCCCGCGTACGCGTTAGGACGGTATGACGACCACCGCTGACAAGATCAATCTGCTCGGCATGTCGCAAGACATGCTTGAGCAGTTCTTTGCCGAGCGCGATGAGAAACCATTCCGCGCCCGGCAGATTCTGCAGTGGATCTACCAGCGCAACGTTGTCGATTTCGACGCGATGACGGACCTTTCCAGGAAGTTGCGCGAGCGTCTGCATGCGGATGCGGACATCGTCCTGCCGACGGTGCAGTCGCGTCACGACTCGGCGGATGGCACCGTCAAGTGGCTCTTCGCAACAGACTGTGGCCAGGCCATCGAGACCGTGTTCATTCCTGAGCCGGGCCGCGGCACCTTGTGTATTTCGTCGCAGGTTGGCTGTGCGCTTGATTGTGCCTTTTGTGCGACGGGCGCGCAGGGTTTCAACCGCAACCTGACCAGCGCCGAGATCATCGGCCAGGTGTTTGTTGCGAACAGCGAACTGCCGCCGCGCGACAACGGGGAGCCCGCCGTGACCAATGTTGTGTTCATGGGTATGGGCGAGCCACTAGCGAACTATCGCAATGTCATTCCGGCGCTCAAGCTGCTTGTGTCGGATTGGTCCTACGGCCTGTCCCGGCGCCGGGTTACGGTTAGCACGTCCGGCATTGTGCCGCACATTCACAAGCTCGGCGACGAATGCAATGTTTCGCTGGCCGTGTCGTTGCATGCGCCCAACGACGCATTGCGCGATGACATCGTACCGATCAACAAGCTGCACCCGATCGCGTCGCTGCTCGATGCCTGCTGGTCGTATGCGGCGAAGCATGCCAATCGCTTCATCACTTTCGAATACGTCATGTTGCGGGGTGTGAACGATTCGCTCGCACACGCCGACGAGCTCGCGAAGCTGCTGGAGAACAGGCCCGCAAAGGTCAACCTGATCCCGTTCAACCCGTTCCCCGGCACGGAATTCAAGCGGTCTTCGGCCGATACCATTCAGCATTTCCAGAATCGCCTGCGACAGCGGGGAATGGTTGCCACGACGCGCAAGACCCGCGGCGACGATATCGACGCCGCTTGCGGGCAGCTGGCGGGCAAGGTGAGCGACCGCGTACGTAACCGGCTTGGTGGCAAGACGTTCGGTGACAGGAACTTAAAGGTGGTATCAGCGTGAAAAAGAGCGAACTGTTTGCGTTAGTGCTGTTGGGTGGCGTGCTGCTGTCCGGCTGTATTTCGACGACCACGGGTACGGCGGCCCCCGAGGCCGACGAGGCGGGCGCGTCAGAACTGAACTTCCAGCTCGGCGCACGTTACTACCAAAACGGGAAATACGAGCTGGCCCGCGATCGCCTGTTACTGGCCGTAGAGCTCGACCCGAAAATGGCCGTCGCGTACACCACGCTCGGCATGAGCTACGAGGCACTGGGAAACCTGAGGCTCGCGACCGAGGCCTACGAAAACGCGGTTCGCGTCGCGCCGCGCAACTTCGACGTAAACAATGCGTATGCCATATTTCTGTGCAAGCAGCGTGACTACGAGGCCTCGAGCAAGTACTTCCTGAAGGCAGCCAATCATCCGGAAAACGACAATGCCGAGAGGACCCTGACCAACGCGGGTCTCTGCATGGCACAAAAACCGGATGCTGTTGAAGCAGAGCGCTTCTTCCGTGCGGCCCTCGAGATTCGTCCGAGCTACGGCGAGGCGCTGTTGCAGCTTTGCCTGCTCAAATACCAGCAGCA
>JAOUNK010000139.1 GCA_029881015.1 Gammaproteobacteria bacterium
CCGTCACCATCGACCTCTACGGCTACTTCTTCGAAAAAACCGTCGAAAACCTGACCCAGGGCATCTACCCGGGTGTGGTGGCTGAGCCGGATGACGTGCTGCGCTACACACTGCGCGTGCAGACCACGGACGGGCCACTCGACGACATCCAGATTCTCGACGACCTCGGTGCCTACAACGGCTCGGCGAGGTTCGTGCCCGGCTCGTTAACGATATTGCCGGGTGTGCCCGCGGGTGCGGTCGACAATTCGGACCCGAACGGTGGCAGCAATGGCGACGGGCTGATCGACATCAGCAACATCGACATACCGGAAAGCAGCGAGATCACGATCCAGTACGACGTGCAACTCGCCGGCGGCCTGGTCGACGGCACCATCGTCACCAACCAGGCTGGTCTCTACTCAGGTGGCGCCCAGCTCGTTGACAGTGACGACCCGTTCGTCAACGGCCAGTCGAGCCCAGACGTCATGGGCGACGAGGACCCGACGGTCGTACTGATCGAGGCCCAGCAACCGGTGGGACTCGCCAAAACCACGACGCAGCCGACGGCCACGATCGGCGAAGAGTTCAGCTACCAGGTCACGATTCCATCGGCACCGCACACGGCGCCGCTGAACGACGTACGCATCCTCGACGACCTCGACCTCGGATCGGCCGCCGACCTCGAGTTCGTGAGGGCCAGCGTCGTGTCCGGTCCGGGCGCCTGGACGCTGCAGAACACCGGCGATTCGGTCAATGTCATTCTCGAGGACCTCGCCGGCGGTATCGATATCCCGGCCGGTGAGCAGGCTGTTATCGAGATTACGGTGCGCCTGCAGGATACGGCCACGAATGTCGCGGGCCTGGAGTTCACCAATACCGCGTCTTACAGCTACAACATCATCGACGGCAACGCCGCGACCGAACGCCCCGGCATTCCGGGGACGAGTGAGCCGATGACCGTCGTCGAACCCGAGCTGACGCTCGAGAAGACGGGTCCGTCAGAAATGCGCGTCGGCACACCCGCGACGTTTACGCTGAACGTGCACAACACCGGCGAATCGCCGGCTTGGAGCGTCACGATCGGCGACCTGCTGGCTGACGGAATCAACGGCGGCACGTGCGACGCAGCACCGACGAACATTACGGCCCAGGTGTTCGAGGCCGATGGCACGACACCGGTATCCGGCGTTCTTGCCGATGGCACCGACTACACGGCCACGTTCGACGGTGCGCCGAACTGCACGCTCACGCTGAACTTCCTGACGGCTGCGGCTGCCGTCGGCGCGGACCAGCGTCTGCTGATCAACTACGATGCGACGCTCGATGCAGGCAGCGTCGAGAACGCCCTCCTGACGAACGTCGCCGGCGCCACGGAGTGGTTCAGCCTGGACGTCTCGGACGCCAATAATGTGCCGTACGCACGCACCTACACGCGCGTCATCACCGACGGCACGGTTGGCACGCTGGACCACGAGGACGCGCATACGACAGAGGTTTTCACGCCGGTCCTGGTCTTCGAAAAGACCGCAGTCAATGCCAGCACGGGCGAGGACCCGGCCACGGTGGCCTCTCCCGGCGATACGATCCGCTACACGCTGCGCGTCGAGAACGCCGGCGACACGAACATTGCCGACTTCCAGATAGTCGACGAGCTCGACAGCCTGAACGCATTACCGTACTTCCAGCCCGGGACGCTGAATGTCGTTACCCTGCCTCCGGGGGCCGTAAACAACAGTAACGCGAATGGCGGCGCCGCGGGTACGGGCCTCCTGGACATTGGCGGCCTGGACCTTAACGGGCCCGGCACCAGCGTAACGATCGCGTTCGAGGTGCAACTCGCGGCGGTGATCGCGGACGGCACGATGGTGCTGAACCAGTCGCAGGCGTACTACTCCGGCACCTCGATCGCGCTCAGTGATGATCCGAATATCAACGGGTCGGCCGACCCGAACATCGACGGCGACGAGGACCCGACCGCGATTCTCATCGAGGCCGAGCAACCGGTCGGACTCGGCAAGGCCACGACCCAGGCGACAGCCACGATCGGCGAGACGTTCAGCTACCAGGTGACGGTTCCGTCGGTGCCCCACACGGCGCCGCTTTACGACGTGCGCATTCTTGACGATCTTGCGGCAGCCGCCGCCGACCTCGAGTTCGTGAGCGTCAGCAAGGTCTCGCCGGGTGGTAGCTGGACGCCGCAGAACACGGGCGATGCGACCAACCTCGTCATCGAAGACCCGGTTGACGGCATCGACATCCCGGCCGGCGAACAGGCGGTTATCGACATCACGGTGCGCCTGCTGGACACGGCCACCAATGTCGCCGGTCTCGAGTTCACGAACACCGCCTATTACACGTACAACCTGGTGGCAGGTGATCCGCTCACCGAGCGTCCGGGCGATCCGGGCACGAGCGGCCCGATGAGCGTTGTCGAGCCAGAGCTGACGCTCGAGAAGACCGGCCCCCTGCAGATGAGCCTCGGCGACTCCGGGACCTTCACGCTGAACGTGCACAATACCGGCGACTCGCCGGCGTGGAACGTGACGCTGGACGACCTGCTTGCGAACCAGGCCGACGGCGGCACCTGCGACGCTGCACCGACGAATATCACGGCCCAGCTGTTCGAGGCTGACGGCACGACGGCCGTGTCGGCCGCGCTAGTCGACGGCACGGACTACACGGCAACCTTCGATGGCGACCCGAACTGCACGCTGACCTTTAACTTCCTGACGCCCGACGCCGCAATCGGCGTCGATCAGCGCCTGATCGTGACTTACGATGCGGCGCTGGATGCCGACACCCAGGAAAATGGGGCGCTGACGAACATCGCGGGTGCCACGGAGTGGTTCAGCCTGGATGTATCGGACGCCAACAACACGCCGTATGCACGCACCTATACGCGCCTTATCACCGACGGCACGGTCGGCACACTGGATCACGAGGATGCACATACCGTAACGATTTTCACGCCGGTCTTTATCTTCGAGAAGTCTGCCGCCAATGTGACGACAGGCGACGACCCCGCAACGACGGCGACGCCGGGCGACACGATTCGCTACACATTGCGCGTGGTGAACGTCAACGGAACCAATATCGATACTCTCAGCGTTGTCGATGAGCTTGACAGCCTGAATGCGTCGCCATACTTCCAGCCGGGTACCCTGAATGTCGTGACGTTGCCCGCCGGCGCAACCGACAACAGCGATCCGACCGGTGGTGCGGCCGGCACGGGCCTGCTGGATATCATCGACCTGAGTTCCGCCGGTGCCGGCGACACCATAACAATCGAGTTTGAAGTCGACCTCGCCCCGGTCATACCCAACGGCACGATCGTTCTCAACCAGTCGGAAATCCGTTACGCCGGTAACCCGGTTGCCATCAGTGACGACCCGAACGTCGATGGCGCCGCCGACCCCAATGTCGACGGCGACGAAGATCCGACGGAAATCCTGATCGAGTCGGCGCCGTACTTCGACATCGACAAGATATCGAGCTACATCGACGGTGATCCGGCCGTACTCCTGGCCGGTGAAACCCTGCGCTACACCATCACGGTGCAGAACGACGGTACCGATAATGCGACCAACGTATACATGCGTGACCTGGTTCCGGCAAATACGACCTACGTTGCCGGTAGCACAACACTCAACGGTGCCGCCGTCGCGGACGCCGCGAACGGTTCGCCGCTGATCGAGGGTGTTTTGCTCGGCGACCTCGCTGCAGGGAGTTCTGCGGTGACCGTCGAATTCGACGTTACTGTTTACCCCGACGTGCCGGATGGCACCATCATCTCGAACCAGGCGTTCGTGTCGGCGGTCGACCAGGGTCTCGCCGACCTGCCGTCCGACGATCCACGCACCGAGATAGTTGACGATCCCACGCGCGACGTCGTCGGCAACTACCCGCTGCTATTCGCTGAGAAGTCGGCCGCGTTGCAGATCGACAACGGCTCCCCGGGCATCGTCGACCCGGGCGATACCTTGCGCTATACAATTACCGTCTACAATAACGGCAGCGTGCCCGCGACAATGCTCGAGCTGCTCGACAACGTCCCGGCCAACACGATCTATGTCGCCGACTCGACGACACTCGACGGCAACGCCGTCGGCCAGCCCGACAATGGCGTCTTCCCGCTTGCATCACGCATCCTGATCGGCAATGCCGGCGTCCTGGATCCGGGCGCATCCACCACGGTGCAGTTTGATATGCAGGTCGATGCGGCGACACCGCGCGGCACTCTGATCGTCAACCAGGGCACCGTGTACAGCGCCGAGGTGGCAAACCTGCTAACCGACGGCGACGGCAACCCGTCCACCGGCCCCGAACCGACTGTCGTGGTCGTGGGCGATGCCCAGGTGCTGTCGATCGCAAAAGATGTGGCCGTGCTCGGTGGCGGTGCCGCCATTCCGGGCGCGACGCTCGAGTACACGGTGACCGTGCAGAACGTCAGTAACGTTCCAGCGCTGTACGTGCTCCTGCGGGACGATCTCGACGAAGTTACGCCGAACTACATTACCTACGTCGACCAGTCGGCGACCCTCAATGGCCTGACCACGGGCGTCAGCGTGGCAGGGCAGATTATTACCGCCGATTACTTCACCGATTACGGCCCGCTCGAGCCGGGCGAATTTGTCACGCTGCGCTTCCTGGCCGATATCGACCCGACGCTGGTCGAGGGCACGAGCATCGCCAACACGGCGCGCGTCTACTGGGACGACCCGCAGCAGACCGCTGAAGCGACCGTCTACATTGACGTCGGCGCCATGCCCAATGCGGGCATGCTGAGCGGCTACGTTTGGCACGATGCCGATCACGACAACACTCCCGACGGCGCCGAGCGCCCGCTGGAATCGTGGACCGTTGACCTCTTTCTTGACGGCCAGCTCGTGCGTTCGACGCAAACCGACGTCGATGGCTATTACCTGTTCACAAACGTCGCCCCCAACTACACACCGGGCGAAATGTACTCGATGCGTTTCAGCGCGCCCGGCGCGACGGCCACAACGGCGCTGCTTGGCCAGACCGACTCGGACTTTACTGATGGTCAGCAACGGATCGATGAGATCGACGTGCAGGAAGGCAGTAACCTTCTCGACCTGAATATGCCCGTCGATCCCAACGGCGTCATCTACGACTCGATCACGCGAAATCCGGTCCCCGGCGCCGTTGTGCGCCTGCTGGACGCACGTAACAGCGTCGCATTACCGAATGCCTGCTTTGACGATCAGAACCAGCAGGGGCAGGTGACGATCGGCAACGGCTACTACAAGTTCGACATCAACTTCTCAGACCCGGCATGCCCCGGACCTGGCAATTACCTGGTGGAAGTTGTTGCACCGAGCACAGCCTATTCCGCCGGTGTGTCCGAGATGATTCCGCCGACGTCGGATCTTTCGACGCTGCCCTTTGCCGTGCCATCCTGTGCCGGTGGTGTGGATGACGCCGTGATCGCAACCGCACAGCACTGTGAGGCGCAGGCCTCCGAGTTCGCGCCTGCCGTAACCGTGCCGGCCCGCAGCGCCGAGACGAACTACCATCTGTTCCTGGCGCTCGACGATACGTCGATCCCCGGAACGAGCCAGCTGTTCAATAACCACATACCGCTCGATCCGCGCCTCGACGGTGCCGTTGCCGTGACCAAGACGACGCCGATGCTGCACGTGACCCGTGGCCAGCTGGTGCCGTACGTGATCACTGTGAGCAACTCCTTCGGTGCCGATCTGCGCGACGTGAATATCGTCGACCAGTTCCCGGCCGGCTTTAAATATGTCGAAGGATCCGCGCGCTTCGATGACGCGCCGACCGAACCGGCGATTGCCGGTCGTCAGCTCACCTGGTCGAATCTGCTGTTGCAGACCGATGGCCGTCACGAGATCAAACTCCTGCTGGCTGTCGGCGCCGGTGTAACCGAGGGCGAGTTCGTCAACCGCGCGTTCGCGATGAACGGGCTGACCGGCTCCGTCATGTCTGCCGAGGCGGCGGCGAAAGTCCGGGTCATTCCGGACCCGACCTTCGACTGCACGGACGTCACGGGCAAGGTTTACAACGACAGCAACCGCAATGGCTACCAGGACGGCGACGAAGGCGGCCTGCCGGGTGTCCGCGTCGTGACGGCACGAGGACTCGCGGCGACGACCGATGCCCATGGTCGCTACCACATCACATGCGCCATCGTGCCGAATGAGAGCCGTGGATCGAACTTCGTGCTGAAGCTCGACGACCGGACGCTGCCAAGCGGCTTCCGAGCCTCGACCCGGCCCGTCCAGGTACAGAGGGCGACGCGCGGCAAGAGCCTCAAGATAAACTTTGGCGCGTCGATCCATCGCGTCGTCGGTCTCGATATTGCCGATGCCGTGTTCGAGGCGGATACGACGGTCATGCGCCAGCAGTGGATACCGCGGCTCGATCTGTTACTGGATGAGCTGAAAAAGGCGCCCGCGGTCCTGCGGCTTTCCTATGTCGCCGACCTCGAGGCCGAGTCGCTCGTCAACCAGCGACTCGACGAACTCAAGCAACGCATCATGGACAGCTGGCAGGAGTCCGGCTCGGGATACGAACTGATTGTCGAGCCCGAGATTCACTGGCGACTTGGCGGACCCGTCAAACAACCGCAAGGAGGTGAACGATGAGCGCCCTTCGTTCGCTGCTGATCCCGCTGTTGTTCGCGGCACCGTTTGCCGTCGCCGCGGACAACGCCGTCGACGAGACGCCCATGGGCAAGGTCGTCGAGAGGCACCTGTCGCTCGACGAACCGTTCATGCAATGGGTACAGGACCCGGATCGTGTCGACGCCGAACTCAGCGACACGATTGAAATGCGCGAAGGCCTCGCCGATGGTCTCGAGACGATCAAGCTGACCGGGCTGGTGCCCGCCATTTACTTCGAGTCCGGAGTCGCAAAGATTCCTGATGAGACGGTTGCCTCGCTGGGCAAGATCCTTGCCAGCATGCGTGATCGCATGAACCTGCGCCTGCACCTGGTGGGCCACGCCGACAGTCAGCGGCTGTCACCACGACTCGCCGAAATCTATGTCGACAACATGGGCCTGTCGCGCGAGCGGGCAGGCGAGGTTGCCGAGTACATGCAAACCGCCCTGGCCTTGCCGGCCGAGGGTGTGTCTTACTCCTGGCACGGCGATACGCAGCCGGTTGCGAGCAACGAGACCGCGGCCGGGCGTGCACAAAACCGGCGCGTCGAGGTTGAAGTCTGGTACGACGAGGTGCGCCAGAAAGCCACGCTCGAGGAAGTGCTGGTTGAGCATGAGGTCCAGACCATCAAGGTCTGCCGCATGGAGACCGTGTGCAAGCTGCGTTACGTCGAGGGACATGCGCGCCGTGCTCGCGTGCAAAACCTGATTGCCCCGCTACATTTTCAGGCCGAAGGCATTGAAGTACCGGATCAGTTCATCGAGCAGGTTCGCGAAGGCCTCGGCAATCTTGCCGACAAGCAGAACGTCGTCGTCAAGCTGGTTGGCTACACGGACGCGTTACCATTGTCCGGTCGCACGGCCCGAATCTACGGCGACCATGCAGGCTTGTCGAAAGCACGCGCTCGCCGTGTGGCACTCGCGCTCCAGGATGAGCTGGAGCTGCCGACCGACATGCTGCTGAGCGACGGTCGCGGCGCTGAAAAACCGCTGGGCTCCAACGAAACGGTGCAGGGCCGGGCGTTGAACCGCCGGGTCGAGGTCGAGTTCTGGTATGACGATCCTTTGCAGGAGCTGCCGGACGAGCCGCAGCTTTGCCCGGGCGATGCCGGCGCCGAGATGGTGACACGCGTCTACGATCCGCCGTGGGGCACGATTGAGGACATCGGTTTTGCCAATGGGCGACCGGTGGTCAATGACAGCCACATCGGTCAGTTCCGCCGCGCACTGGCAGACGTCGCCGACAAGACGAAACCGCGCCTGCGATTTGTTGGCTATACGCGTAACGAACGACTCGAGCGGCGCACGGCAGCCGTGTACGGCGACGACATCGGGCTGTCTGCATCGCGCGCACGCCGGGCCATGGAACAGGTCGCCGAGACCATGGCGCTCGAGCCGGAGAAGGCAGAGTTCGAAGGCCGCGGTTATGTGCACTCGGATGACGTCGTCAATGCGGGCTTCATCCAGGGCGAGACGTCGCACGTCGCGGTGCAGGTTGTGTATGACGAACTCGCCATTCTTGATGACTATGAAGGTGTCGACATCACGCGCATGACGCGCGAGCTGGAGCCCGAGAACCCACTTGGCCTGAACCTGATGCGCATTACGGTTGACGGCGAACCGATCGACGACCCGAATCGCAGCTCGTCCGACATCCAGCGTTGCACCGACGTCGCATTGGCGGGCGTCGATATTCGGTTCGGCTACGACAACCTGCGCTCGAGCCCGCGCCTGAGCGTGACCGCGCTACCGTCCCGTGTCGAGGTGGCCAAGGATCACACCGGTGCTGTCCGCGCCTCGACCGTGCGTTTCCGCATGTACACG
>JAOUNK010000140.1 GCA_029881015.1 Gammaproteobacteria bacterium
TCGAATCGAGGGACCCGATCCCGACCGAGTTTCGCAAGGCGATAGGTAACCGGATTTACGGTTGCGACGACTGCCAGCTGTTCTGCCCCTGGAACAAGTTCGCCACACGCACGACGGAGCGGGACTTTGCACCACGCCACAACCTCGATTCCGCCACGCTGGCCGAACTCTTCGCCTGGGATGAGGCGACGTTTCAGCAGATCACGGAAGGAAGCGCCATTCGGCGGATCGGTTACGAGCAATGGCTACGCAACGTCGCTGTTGCGCTCGGCAACGCGAAGACGTCACCGGAGGTTGTCGCCGCCCTCGAATCACGGCAGCATGACGCGTCGGCCATGGTGGCCGAACACATCGCCTGGGCGCTCGCGCAACACACACTGGATTCACCGGAGAGTAACAATGTTTGAGGCACCCAAGTCCGCCTACCTCGTGCCATTCGACGGCAGCTTCAAAGTAGCGCAAGCAAGCACAGCGCCACAAACCGATGGCAAGCCTCACAAGGGCAAGCACCGGCGCCAGCGCACGGAAGACCTGAACAAGTTGCAGCGCGTCCTCGCGGCCGGTGACAAGCATTCGGTCCTGCTCATCTTCCAGGCAATGGATGCGGCGGGTAAGGACAGCACGATTCGCTCGGTCATGCAGGGCGTCGATCCCTCCGGCTGCCAGGTCTTCAGCTTCAAGAAACCCTCGAGCCTCGAGCTCGATCACGACTTCCTCTGGCGTACAACATGCCGCCTGCCGGAACGCGGCCGCATCGGCATTTTCAATCGCAGCCAGTACGAAGAAGTGCTCGTCGTTCGCGTCCACCCAAAGATCCTCGAGTACCAGAAACTCCCGGGCAAGATCGACCTGGACTCGATCTGGCAAGATCGCCTGACATCGATTCGCCAACAGGAAGAGCATCTCGCGCGCAACGGCACCGTTATTCTGAAATTCTGGCTGAACGTCTCCAAGGACGAACAAAAGCGCCGCTTTCTGTCGCGTCTCGACGAGGCAGACAAGAACTGGAAATTCGAACCCAACGACGTCAAGGAACGGCGCCATTGGGACGATTACATGCGCGCCTACGAGAGCGCGCTGAACGCCACGTCACGGCCGTGGGCGCCGTGGTATGCAATACCGGCGGACGACAAACCGTACATGCGGGCGCGCGTCGCGGACACGATAATCGACGCATTGCAGAGTATCGGCCTCCGGTACCCAGAGCCGTCCCCCGCAGACCGTGCCGAGTTCGCAGAAGCACGAAAAGAGCTTGAGGACGACGAATAGTGACGCAGTTCACACGCAATCTGTGGTCTGGTCGGCAGTGGGGGACTGCCAATCACGCGAAAATGCACGGATGCAGGAAACACTCGCAATCAACTCGGACTACAAGAGGTCGCTGTTCAACAGCCTCGAGCTTTTCCGCGGCGTCAACCCGGACGACGTGCAGAAGCTGCTGGCGCGTTGCGATCGCCGCGATCTCGCGGAAGGCGAACAATTGCTCTCACCGCACGAGAAAAACGAGCATGTCTTCGTCGTCTTGTCGGGGAGCGTGAACGTTCACGTTGGTTCGCCGGATGCATCGGCTATCGCCACGATGGAGTCGGGAGAATGCGTCGGCGAAATGTCGATCATCGAGGACCGCGACCCATCGGCATTCGTCATCGGTGCGGAAGCAACACACCTGCTGGTGATTCACCAGTCGATACTGTGGGAGATGGTCGATGCGTCGCATGCGTTTGCCAAGAACCTGCTGGTCGTTCTCTCCGAGCGTGTGCGCAGTCACAATCGAGTCATTGCCAATAACTTTGGTGAGCTCAAGAAGTTCGAACGGCATGCCACGACGGATGCACTTACAGGCCTGGCCAATCGCCACGCGATGGCGGAAACATTCCCGCGACTCATCGCCCATTGTGTCGAGAACGACGAACCGGTCTCGATGATGATGATCGATATCGACGACTTCAAACAGTTCAATGACCTGTTCGGCCATATCGCCGGCGACCGTGCCCTGTCCGCGGTGTCAAAAATCCTGCGCACGCAGTTTCGCCCGCGCGACCTGCTGGTGCGCTACGGTGGCGATGAATTTGCCGTGTTGCTGCCGGCCGTCACAGCGGAACAGGCGAAGGTTGTCGGCGAGCGTGTCAGGCAATCGGTTTGCGGGGAAACCGGCGATAGTTCCGATTCCCTGATCCAGATTCCGCTCAGGATCTCTATGGGCGTCGCCGAGCTGGAGGCGCAGGGAACCCTGGACTCCCTGATTCGCGCAGCCGACAAGGCACTCTACCGCGCCAAGCATGCCGGCAGAAATACCGTCTCCCTGTAAGCTCAGATCGAAACGACGATATTGTCGATCAGGCGCGCCGAACCCAGGCGGGCTGCCGTTAATACAACCAGGTCGTCGCAGTCACGGTCAGGCGTTTCGAGATCGAGCGCACGACGAATCGCGAAATAGTCAACCTCGAACCCGGCGGCAATGAGACGCTCCACGGCCATCGCCTCGAGCTCCGCGAAATTCCGACGCCCGCTTTGCAACTCCTGCCCCACAAAACAGAGCGTCTGGTACAGGACCGGTGCGACCTCGCGTTCTTCGTCGCTCAGGTAACCATTACGCGAACTCAACGCGAGACCATCGTCGGCTCTTACCGTTTCTCCTGTGATGATGCTGACCGGCAGGCTCAGATCCTCGGTCATGCGGCGAATGACGAGTTGTTGCTGGTAGTCCTTTTGCCCGAACACCGCAACGTCGGGCTGGACGATCGCAAACAGGCGAGCCACGACGGTGGTGACGCCGTCGAAGTGACCCGGACGCGTTGCGCCACAGAAATTCTCAGTCAGACCCGGGACGGATACCGTTGTCGCCTTGTCCGGGCCGAACGGGTAGATCGTCTCGACATCCGGCGCGAAGATCATATCGGCCGCGGACTTCTTCAGGCGCAGCTTGTCACGCTCCAGCGCGCGCGGATATTCATCGAAGTCTTCGCCCTCCGCGAACTGCGTCGGATTGACGAACACGCTGACCACGACGCGCTCCGCATGTTCGCGAGCGAGCTCGACGAGCGACAGGTGCCCCGCATGCAGCCCCCCCATGGTCGGTACAAGTGCCACATGGTCGCCGAGTTGGCGCCACTCGGCGATTCGTTCGGCGAGTTCCTGCTTGGTATGAGTAACTAACACGTTGTTTTTGGCCTGCTAAGAGAAACAATGCTCCGGCTCGGGATAGGTTCTTTCCTTGACCGCGCGGACATAGGACTGCAGCGCTTTGAGCGGCGAGTCGCAGCCTTCCTGAAAGTTCTTGACGAAGCGTGGCGTGCGCCCTTGCGTAATGTCGAGGATGTCGTAGAGCACCAGGATCTGACCATCGACACCGGGGCCTGCACCGATGCCGATGACGGGTACATCGAGCGCCTGCGTTACTCTCTCGGCCACCTCGTTCGGCACACACTCGAGCAATACGATGTCAGCCCCGGCATCCTGCAATCGCTGGGCCGCTACCAGCATCTCCCGGGCCTTGTCGGGCTCCCTGCCCTGCACCTTGAATCCCCCGATCTTGTGCACCGACTGGGGCTTCAGTCCCAGGTGCGCGCACACGGGGATATCATGACGGGCCAGGTGTTCGACAATCCCCACCTGGTCATCGCCACCTTCGAGCTTGACCATCATCGCACCACCTTCCTGCATCAGCCGAACTGCGTTATCGAGTGCCTGGTCCGGCTTCGTGTAACTCATGAACGGCATGTCGGCGACGAGAAACGCGCGCCGCAGGCCGCGTGCAACGGTCCTGCTGTGATAGACAATGTCATCAACGGTTACCGGCACCGTCGTATCGTGTCCCTGGATAACCATGCCGAGGGAATCTCCGACGAGCACGAGGTCGGTGCCCGCCGCATCGACCAACACCGCGAAACTGGCATCGTAGGCCGTCAGGCAGGCGATTGGATCGCCATCGTTTTTCATTTTGCGCAGTGTCGAGACATTGACCGGTGGCTCCGGCATGCCGCGTTGTTCGAGCTGGGTGTACATTGACTGGTACCTGTCAGGCGAGTGCTGCGGCCACCGGGTTGAAGAAATGGCGACCGCCCGTGGTGCGCTCAATTTGCTGGAATAGCTGATCGTAGTCGGCATCATTATTAACCGGATCGATCTGCGACGCATTAACTATTAGCAAAGGCCCGTCATCATAAGCGTGAAAGAAACGGGCATAGGCATCGGTCAGTTTCTCGAGATACGCACGCTCGACGTAGCGATCACAGCTCGCATTACGCCGCACCAGCCGCTGCATCAGCGCATCGACGGAGGCCTGCAGGTAGATGACCAGGTCGGGTACGGGCGCTTCCACGGCCAGGTTTTGGGCGATCTGGTCGTAGAGCTTGAGTTCTTCGACATCAAGATTCAATTCGGCGAACAGGCGGTCCCGCGTAAACAGGTAATCTGAAATACGGACATTCGAAAACAGGTCGGACTGGCGGAGGTCTTCGATCTGGCGCGCCCGCGCAAACAGGAAGAACATCTGCGCCGGCAAGGCGGCCGAGCGACCGTCCCGGTAGAAGCGCTCGAGAAACGGGTTCTCTTCCACTTCCTCGAGCACGAGGTCGGCAGACAGGCTCTCGGCCAGTCGCCGGGCCAAGGCGGTCTTGCCAACGCCTATCGGCCCTTCGATCGCGATGTAGCGCGAGGCATTGGCTGAGCTTTGTAGCGGTCTAACTGACACAGGCGTCCTTCACGCGATTCGGGAAATCCCGGGTTCGTTCATATTGACCGGAATGTCGGCCACCCTGCCTAAACCAGGGATAACGAGGTCCGGGGCGATCTCTCCAAGGGGCAACAATACAAAATTTCGCTCGCCGATGCCCGGGTGCGGAACGGTAAGTTCCGGGCTATCGATTTTCTCGCGGGAATAGACCAGGAGGTCAAGATCGATGACGCGGGGACCCCAGCGCGCCGCGCCCCGCTCGCGCCCCTGGCGCGTCTCGATGGCCTGCAATCCCTGCAGCAAGGCGGCGGGTGACAGGGTCGTCAGGATTGCCGCGACGGCATTCACGAAGTCCGGTTGCTCGACACCGCCGAAGGCCGCCGAACGATACAGCGACGAAACAGCAACCAGGCGTGTGCCAGGCACCTCGGCGAGCAATGCGGCCGCGGCTTCGACCTGGCGTGACGGTCCCTGCAAGTTACTGCCAATACCGACGTAGGCCGGGTACCAGTGCTGGTCTGGCGTCACGAATTCTGGGCCGGGTTCTTGCGGCGGCGCCGCCTTGGACGGCGTTTCTTCTGCCCCTTTGGCTCGCCAAGCTGGAAGCTGATCGCGCGCTCTTGTGCCGACTGCGTCTGCACATCGGTCCAGAACCTGGCAGTGTCCTCACTGCCGATTCCGGTTTCGGACAACAACAGCATGAAATCGTAGGCCGCGCGGAAACGCCGGTGCTCGAGCAGCTTCATCGCGCGCTTGCCGCGCTTGGACTCGAAACGCGGCTGCAGCGACAGCATTTCACGCATGGGCACCGTGAAACGCTTCGGGATCGAAATGCGCCGCTGTTGTTGAGCGACAACCTCGTACGCCGCCAGCGCGAGTGACTGCGACTCCGACATTTTTTCTTCGGAGCGTCGGATCTCCGCCAGCTTCTTGATAGGCAGCCAGAGGAATACGGCAAGCAGAAACATCGGCGTGACCGATTTGCCCTCTTGCACGCGGCGATCGGTGTTCTGGAGAGCAGCGCGCGTAAACCGCATAAAGCCAGCGTCGGCCTCGAGTTCTTTGGCGGTCGCCGGAAATATCTCCCTGAAGAGGCCATGGTCCCACAACAAGTCGAACGTGCGCTCAGCGTTGCCGGCTTGGAACAACTTCAGGAATTCATCGAAAAGACGTGCCGCGGGGACATTGGTAAGCAGGTGCGAGTGGTGATCGATCGACCGGACAACCGGCTCGTCGATGTCGAAACCGAGCTTCGCGGCAAAGCGGACGGCCCGGAGCATCCGGACCGGGTCTTCTCGCATGCGCGTCTCGGGATCGCCGATCAGGACGATCCGCTTTTCCTTGATATGTTCGAAGCCGCCCGTGTAATCCCAGATGCTGAAATCGGCGATGTTGTAGTACAACGCGTTGCAGGTGAAATCCCGGCGCCACACGTCCTCGTCGATAGAACCGTAGACGTTGTCCCGCAGGATGCGCCCCTCGTCGTCGCTGTGGTGGTCTTCGTGATCGAGCGTGGCCGCCGCACGGAACGTCGCAACCTCGATGATCTCGCGGCCAAAGCGCACATGCGCCAGCCGGAACCGCCGACCGATAAGGCGGCAATTGCCGAACAGGGCTTTGACCTCCTCCGGGGTCGCGTCGGTGGCGACATCGAAATCCTTGGGATGCAATTCCAGCATCGCATCGCGCACACAGCCCCCAACCAGGAAGGCCTGGTAGCCGGCTGTGTTCAATCGATACAGAACCTTGAGCGCGCTCTTGGAGAACTCGGCCCGGGTGACGTTGTGAGCGGCGCGGGGAATGATGTGTGGTTCTATCGACCCGTTATGCGGGTTCTTTTTCAACAATGAGTCCGTCTGAAGCTTATGAATTGCGCCGTATGATAGCAGCCCGCAGCCCCGTGCCACAGAATCCGGCAAATATCGTCCGGACAGGCCTTGAGCATTTCTTCTTTGGTCGTATAATACCCGCCCGCTCGAGCTGTCGAGTGCCACTACGCTCCCTTCGTCTAGTGGTTTAGGACGCCGCCCTCTCACGGCGGTAACAGGGGTTCGAATCCCCTAGGGAGTGCCAAACGAACAAAGGGCCCGCTTCATGCGGGCCTTTTTTCGTTTTGTAGTTCCTTTGGAGGATTCGGACAGCTGGTTCGAGTCGAGGCCAGCTTCGCTGGCCGACAGACGCGCACAGCGCGCCCCGCAGGGGTGAGGGCCGCAGGCCCGAATCAATCCCCTAGGGAGTGCCAAACGAACAAAGGGCCCGCTTCATGCGGGCCTTTTTTCGTTTACTATCTCCTTGGGAGGACTCGCAGTATGGCCAGTTACCTTGGATACGTTCTTCTTGGCGCAGGAGCGATTGCGTTTCTGATCGCCTGGTTCAGCAAGTCGCGCAAGTCGATGCCACTCATGTTCGTCGCCACGATGATGGTCATGGGTGGCCTGGCGATCCTGCAGTTTCTCGGTACGGAATCCCCCGCCTACTAGAGGGTCCGACTCGGAGTACCATCGATCCGGGCGGGCGATTCGCCGAACATGATAGCAACGTCAGTGGCGACTGAAAGCCCCAGATTCCCGCCTGTGTCGTTCTCGTCCAGGCGTATCCGGGCGACGCCTTCCAGGACCGGTTTACTTTGTGCAACGTCAACAAGCGCGAAGGTGAGTTGTCCTTCCTTGTAGACGCACATGGGGCGTCGGCTCGCACCGGCAAACCCGCCATGCATGAGGTTTGACTTGCGGCCCGTGTAGTCCTCGTACCGGGGGCAGGAATTCCGCCTGTTCGGTGGTCGACTGACGTCCGTGAGGTCGATGGATACGATGATCAGAAGATCCGGGTCTTCAGACCTGGCGAGGCCCCTCTCCTCCAACTCGCTAATGATGGCCGAGTGAAAATAGCGCGCCAGGTCGCCAGACTGGCCAGCGCTTGCCGTCGCCTCATGTGTGGCAATATTGAAGGTCTTGTAGGCGGCGAAACTCAGATTGTCGTTGTAGTTCGACTGGACCCTTGGATTGATCGCGCATGCCGCTAGCGACGCCAATACCATGAAGGGCAACACGATCCTGACAATGCTGGTCATCATCCCATTCTACACTCTTCGCCTGATTGCGCACTGCGTCATTGTGTTCCCCGGATCTTAAGTCTACAGTCTCGGCCCATGCCTCTAGCGGAGAACGACTTGTCGAACCTGACACTGGACAAGATTGAGCACGAACTGAACCTGCTGAACGCCAACCTGGCCGAAGCCAACGATATCGCGACGCTTTCACTCTTCCCGGCGATGCCCGCGGATCTGGACAACGAAAGCAGGAAGGCGTTAAGACGCCTTCGTGACAAAGTCATGGAGCGAGCGCGGGTGCGCGCCGATACCTAGCGCGAGAGCTTCTTCCCGCTCCAGGGACAGAAATTCCATGAGACGTGTGCGGGTTTTCCATTGGGACACAGCCGCGGTACGAACAGTGAGTCCAGCGGCAGATCGAGCTCGACGCTGGACGGTACGTCATTATTCATCAACTGGACGCGCAGCACGCCTTTCTCGTAGGGCGACACCATGCGGTTCCCCTTCTTGTCCACATCCGGTAACGGGAAGAAGTAGAAATTCTGCCCGAGACTTCCCATCGCCTGTGCGAGGATCGGCCGCATCTGGTCGAGCATGATGCGCAAATCGGGATCGGAAGGCAGCGTGTGCGAGATCGTCTCGACATCGCCGTTGGCGCGCACATACTCGACCTTCAGGCCTTCCATGATCTGGCCCTTCTCGAAGAACTGA
>JAOUNK010000466.1 GCA_029881015.1 Gammaproteobacteria bacterium
AATGGGACCGGTTGTCCATTTCGAGCCGACGCCGGCTTTCCACAGGTACAGCATGAAGTTCTGCACGGCGGCACAACACGCGGCGTAGTCTTCCCGCTCGCGCAATGCATCGTCACTCCGCGCGCACGTGACGACCAGCCACCCTGGCTTCTCGCTCCAGCTACTGCGCTTGTGCTCGGCAAGCTCGGCACTCTTCGCCTCACATACCATCTCGGCGCACAGGTCAACGATGCGCCCGATGGTTTCCTTGCCCGGCAGGATGAAGCGCCACGGCTCCGATACGTAATGATTCGGGGCCCAGGTCGCCGCTTCGATCGCCTCGAGAACGAGGTCCTCCGGAACCGGTGTCTGGAGGTACTGGTCGACCGTGCGGCGCGCTTGCAGAACCCGGGCGAACTCCCGGAGGTCCTGCGTCTCGTAACTTGGTGCCTTCTTCATTGGCGCTGCCCGTCGATCACGACGACACCAGGCCCTACTTCACGCCGTGTGTCATACGACGCAGAACGTCGTTCTTCACGACAAAGTGGTTGTAGAGTGCGCCGAGAATGTGAAGGACGACGAGCGCCGCGAGCGGCTTCCAGACGAATTCATGGACCTCCTCCCAGAACTCATGCGCATCGTGGTCTTCGGCAACGGGTAACGGAATCGAGAACAGACCGAATACAGGCAATCCCCGACCGCCGGTTCCGGTGACCATCGCCCCCGCGAGCAGCTGCAGGAATACAACGATGTACAGGCCCCAGTGCACGAGATCGGCGGCGAGCGCCTGGACGCGCGCCATGCCCTGCGGATGCGCCGGTGTCTCGTTCATGAATCGCCAGACAACGCGGATCGTCATCAGGAGCAACACGATCGTCGCTATCGATGCATGAATGAAACGAATTCTCGACTTTTCGTCGCCGCGCTCCATGCCGGCCTGCTCCAGCCCCAGGTAGATCAGCACGAATACGCCGATGGCGATAATCCAGTGCAGCGCTTTGGCCAATGAACCCCATTGTGTTGCTGTGTTCCTCAATGACATGTTTCAGCTCTCCGCATCGTGTTGCTTTTCCACATGATCGTAGCGACGCCCCAGGTAGATGCCGGCACTGGCCCACACGCCGGCGATCACGGCAGCGACCCCCGCGACGCCTGCCGTGCCGAGCGCGGCAACCGAGGTCAGGAAAGTGTAGAGCCATGCGGTCACCACGTCACCGCCACGGTAGACGACGATGTCGATCACCGGTTTCGCCTTGAACCGGGTATCGGCATCGACCGCCGTAAACAGGATTTCGCGTCCCGGCCGGGTTACCGCGTAGTTGCCCGCGCGGCGCACGATCTGCAGTCCGGCCATTACCGCAAGAACCGGGCTGAGCGCGACGATAACCCAGCCACCGATCATGAAGAAAGGCACCAACGCCAGCGTGGTCGGCATGCCGAAGCGTGTTGCGATTCGACCTGTCGCAAACAACGCGATGATGAACGACAGTGAATTCACGGCGAGGTCGATACCGGCCCAGATCTGCGTACGCGTTTCTCGATCAAAATCGCCCATCATCTTGCGCAGCTCGAAGTAGATGAACGTGTTCATCAAGACGTAAAGCAGGATGAACAGGCCGATTGCGAGAAGGTAGGGGTTGGTGGCGAAGGTCTTGAATCCCGAAAACGGGTTGGCGCTCAACTCCCGACCGCCGGTCAGGTCTGTCTGCATGTCGGCATTGCCGAGATCGCTGACACGCAGTCGCTCGAGACGGGTAATGAACGCGAGTGGTAGCAGCAACAGAACTGCCGCGATCAGCAGCAGGTTGAGGTTGCCGATCTTGTCCGCGAACAGCGTCGCAACGGTCGGTCCGACGATCGCACCGGCAGTGGCCCCCATCGCGATGATTGCGAACAGGCGCTTGGCCTGCTCCTTGTTGTAGAGCCCGGACATAAATGTCCAGAACACGGACAGGTGATACAGGCTGAACACGCTGAGCCAGACGTAGTAGGCGCGATTGACAAGGTCACTGTCGCCGAGGGTTCGTCCTGCCACATAGAAGCCGACGAACGTCATGGCGAAGAAGGCGTACATGCCCGGCACAATGACACTCATGCGCATGCGCGAAATGACGGCGCCATACAGGCTCACCGCGAGTACGCTGACAAAGAACGTGGAAGTCCACAGCCAGCTCAGCTGTTCGTCTGTCCAGTTGGACGACAGTGAATCG
>JAOUNK010000468.1 GCA_029881015.1 Gammaproteobacteria bacterium
CCACCTGTTCTCGATTCTGCCGCCGTTTCACCTCGGCAATACGACCATGGGGTACGGCCTCGGTACGGCCGGCGCGTCGGCGTTCAATATCAATAGTGACAAACCGGCGATCGCAATCATGGGTGATGGCGGTTTCTGGCACAACGGGCTGACGAGCGGCGTCGGCAACGCCGTATATAACAAGAACGACGGCCTGACGATCGTCGTCGACAACAACTACTCCGCAGCCACTGGGGGGCAGGACCTGCTGTCGAGCACGGCCGGGAACCGGAACCGGAGCACACAACATCCAATTGAGAAAGCGGCGCGCGGAGTCGGCGTCGACTGGGTCAAGACCGTACGCACGTATGATATAGGCGAGATGCGCGCGGCACTGAAAGAGGCCGTTACCCGCAAGGGGACCGGGCCGAAAGTGCTTGTTGCGCAGTCAGAATGCATGCTCAATCGCCAGCGCCGGGAGAAACCGGCTTTCGCGCATGCCGTCGCTGAGGGTCGTCGAATGATACAGGAGCGGTTCGGCGTCGATGACGATACCTGCACCGGAGATCACGCCTGCATGCGATTGAGTGGCTGCCCTTCGCTGACGATTCGCCCCAATCCGGACCCGCTCAAGACCCAGCCGGTTTCCTACGTCGACAATAGCTGCGTTGGATGCGGCAACTGCGGCGAGGTAGCGCACGAAGCCGTTCTGTGTCCTTCCTTTTACAAGGGCACTGTTATTCACAATCCCGGCGCGCTCGATCGATGGCTTTGGGGATTCCGGAGCGCCTTGATCGGGTGGCTGCAACGACGCGCCGAGCGCCGGCGAATGAAGGCGGCTTGATGGGTCGCCAGCGACCGATATCGATTGCAATGCTCGCCTTGGGCGGCCAGGGTGGCGGCGTCCTGACCGGCTGGCTGGTCGAGGTTGCCGAGGCCAACGGTTACCTGGCGCAATCGACGTACGTCGCCGGCGTAGCCCAGCGCACGGGCGCCACTATCTACTGCGTCGAGATGTTTCCATGCGCAGACCTGCCATCTGACGGACGCCAGCCGGTTTTCACGCCGTACCCGGTACCCGGCGACGTCGATCTCGTGATTGCCGGGGAAATGGCAGAGGCGGGGCGCGCGATTCTGAAAGGCTTTGTCACGCCAAACATTACGACGCTGATCGCCAGCAGCCACCGTGACTACTCGATCGAGGAAAAGACCGCACTCGGTGACGGCATCATCGACCAGACGCCGGTTGCCGAGGCGGCGCACGAGGCATCGCGGCGCTTCCTCAGCTTCGACATGGCCAGGCTGGCTGCCGACACCGGCAGCGTAATCAGCGCCGTGTTGCTGGGCGCAGTCGCCGCGAGCGGCGTGTTGCCATTCGACCGTGCAGCCTTCGAGAAGACCATTCGCCGCGGTGGCAAGGCGGTCGACGCCAATCTTCGCGGCTTTGCCGCGGGTTACGATCGGGCCCGATCGCCGAACGAGGGCCATGTCGTGGCAGCGGGCGTCGACCCTGAGGCGCTGGGACCGGCCGGCACAGCACTGCTCGGACGCGTCGAAACTGAGCTGCCGTCTGCCGTCCAGCCGACCGCAGGTTTCGGCGCGCTGCGCTCACTCGATTTCCAGGACCGAGACTATGCCGACGTCTATCTGGAGCGTGTTATTGACGTCGCCCGAGCCGATGCAGCCAATAACGGTGATGCAAGGGAGTACGCACTGACATCCGTCGTCGCACGATTGCTGGCGCTGCAGATGTGTTACGAGGACACCATCCGCGTGGCGGAAATCAAGACGTCGCGGGTGCGGTTGCACAAAGTACGGGAACATCTCAACGTTGCCGACGGACAACCGGCCTATCTCGCCGAGTACTTTCATCCACGCTACGAGGAGTTCTGCGATACCTTGCCTGCGGGACTCGGGCAGAGGCTGCTTACGTCACGGCGAATGCGCCGCTGGCTGCGCCCGTTGTTCCGCAAAGGCCGCACAGTGCAATCCAATAAGATCGGCGGATTTCTGCTGCTATTCTCATTATCGAAGCTGCGGCGGTGGCGCCGTGGCACCTTTCGCTACGCCGCGCAGAACCGTCTCATTGACGACTGGTTGCGGCGCGTGCTCGAGGCATTGCCGCACGACTACGACGCAGCGCTGGCGCTGGCATCGAGTATCGAGATTGTGCGCGGATATGGCGACACTTGGGAGCGGGGTCGCGAGC
>JAOUNK010000467.1 GCA_029881015.1 Gammaproteobacteria bacterium
CACCGGCCTGTCGATGGGCGAGAGTTGCGAGATCACGGCCAAGCAGTGGGACGTACAACGTGAGCACCAGGACCAGCTCGCGCTCGCCAGTCACGTGAAGGCGGCCGCGGCCTACGACGAAGGTTTCTACGACGACCTCGTCGTACCGTTCGAGGATGCCGAGGAAGACAACAATATTCGTCGCGACACAACGTTTGAAAAACTGTCGTCGCTCAAACCGGTTTTCGACCGCAGCGAAGAAGGCACCATGACCGCGGGCAACAGTACGCCGTTGACCGACGGCGCGGCTGCGGTACTGCTCTCGTCAGAAGACTGGGCGCTCAAGAAGAACCTGCCGATCCTCGGCTACCTGACTTTTGTCAGGGCCGCGGCCGTGGACTTCATTACCGACGAAGGCCTGTTAATGGCGCCCGCGTATGCCGTGTCGGACATGCTCAAGCAGGCCAACCTGCGGCTCCAGGACTTCGACTTCTACGAGATTCACGAGGCGTTCGCCGCACAGACGATCGCGACACTCAAGGCCTGGCAGTCCGAGAAATTCTGCCGCGAACGCCTTGGACGCAATGAGCCGATGGGCCCGATCGATCTGTCCCGCCTCAATGTAAAGGGCGGCAGTATTGCCGTGGGTCACCCGTTCGCAGCCACGGGCGCGCGCATCCTTGCGACACTGGCCAAGACACTCAGCGAGAAGGGATCGGGCCGCGGCCTGATCTCGATCTGCACCGCTGGCGGCATGGGCGTATCCGCGATCGTAGAGGCCGCGCAGGCCTAGCCGCGAGTCTTGCGCTGCAAGGCATCGAGCGCTTTGTCGAAGCGCTCCTTGGCCTGCGCGGTCATGCCGCCACGCTTGTGCTCGTCGATCACGAAGCCCTCGATACGTCCGACGATATCGTCGATGTCCGCGTCCGGGAACGGCTCCGGAAGCTCGAGATCGGGCGGCGCATTGCGCAGCGCACCGAACAGGTTGATCCAGCGCTCGCTCTCCTTGCCGACGCCGAGCAGGCGGTAAAACTGGGTCCCCGGCCGGCCATCAATGCCCGAGGCGAGACTCACGATACCGACGATCAGCGATGCGGGCACGAGCAACAGGTCGCGCAGGCCGTCGACAACGAGTTTGGCCTGGAACACGGCGATATCTCTGATCAGCGTCCAGCGCTCGCTGGGTTCCTGCGGCGAACCAGGTTGTTCTTCCATGGCGATTCACACAATAATTACTGTCAAGACAAGCAATTATAACCGCTTACGCTGGAACGCGACGGACCTTTCCAGTAGTGTTGACCCCGAAATTTGTGGCCTGCCGGAACTATGCCGACCTACCAGCCAACACCTGCATTCGAACACGGATCGCCGGACGTTACCGGGGTTCTCCTCGTTAACCTCGGAACGCCGGACGCCCCGACGACGGCGGCCGTCCGGCGTTTCCTGAAACCCTTTCTTTCCGACCCGCGCGTCGTTGAATACCCGCGCCTGCTCTGGTGGCTCATTCTCAACGGCATCATCCTGCGCGTGCGGCCGTCGCGTTCGGCCGAGGCTTACCGGAAAATCTGGACCGTGGACGGGTCGCCGCTGATGCTGCATTCCAGGGCGCTCGCGGACGGCGTCCGCCAGCAACTCGAGACGCAGGCGCCGGGAACCTACCGTGTCGAACTGGCCATGACCTACGGCGAACCGTCGATTGCGTCGGCGATCGACAAGCTGCAGGCGGCCAGTGCCCGGCGGCTCCTGGTAGTGCCGCTGTATCCGCAGTACTCGGGAACGACGACGGCTTCTGTCTTCGACAACGTCGCCGCCAAGCTGCGCACGCTGCGGTGGGTTCCGGAGACGCGTTTCATCAACCAGTACCACGATGAACCGGGCTACGTTGCCGCGCTCGCCGACAGTATTCGTGAGTACTGGCAGGAGCACGGCAAGGGCGAACACCTGCTGTTCTCGTTCCATGGCGTCCCGCAATACACGTTGACCGGCGGTGACCCCTACCATTGCCAGTGCCAGAAGACCGGGCGCCTTGTCGCCGAGGCCCTGGGTGTCGGCGATGACGAGTGGTCGATGTCCTTCCAGTCCCGCGTCGGCCGCGAGGAGTGGCTGCGCCCTTACACGGACGAGACGGTGCGGGAACTGGGCGAAAAAGGTGTGCGCCGGCTCGACGTGGCCTGCCCCGGCTTTTCGACCGACTGCCTGGAGACGCTTG
>JAOUNK010000470.1 GCA_029881015.1 Gammaproteobacteria bacterium
TCGGCCCCTCACGCCATCGCCTTGGCGAAGTCCGCCGGATGCCGAAGGCCGCCCGTCGCAATGAGCGTCACGCCGTCTGCACCGCAGGCATCGAGATGCCGTCGAGCCCTGGCGAGGGCGGGTATGGTCGGCACGGAGATGTTGTCCCGGAAGATGAGTGGTGCAGCGCCGGTGCCCCCGCCGCGACCGTCCAGGATGATGTAGTCGACGCCAATGTCGAGCGCCGCGTCGATGTCTTTCTCGATGTGTTGCGCCGAGAGCTTGAAGCCGACCGGGATGCCACCGGTCTTCTCACGCACCTCGCCGGCAAAGTCCCTGAACTGGCTCAGCTCGGTCCAGTCCGGGAATCGTGCCGGTGAAATCGCGGGCTCTCCTGCGGCCAGGTTGCGCACCTCGGCGATCTTGCCCTGCACCTTGTTGCCAGGCAGGTGTCCGCCCGTGCCGGTCTTGGCACCCTGCCCGCCTTTGAAATGAAACGCCTGCGTCTTTTGCACCTTGTCCCACGAGAATCCGAAGCGCGCCGACGCGAGCTCGTAGAAATAGCGCGAGTTCGCCGCCTGCTCTTCGGGCAGCATGCCGCCCTCGCCCGAACAAATGCCGGTACCGGCCAGTTCCGCGCCTTTGGCGAGTGCGACCTTGGCCTCTTCGGACAGCGCACCAAAACTCATGTCGGAAACAAACAGCGGGATATCGAGGTGCAGCGGCCGCTTCGCGTTCGGCCCGATGACCAGGTCGGTTCCAACCTCGTCCTCATCGAGCAACGGCAGCTTGTGAAGCTGACCGACAACGAACTGCAGGTCGTCCCAAGTCGGCAGGCTGCTCCGCGGCACACCCATGGCCGCTGACGGACCGTGGTGCCCGACTTTGCTCAGGCCTTCACTCGCGAGTTTGCGAATGAACTTCACGTGGGGCTCATCGCGGATGCCGGTCGGGTCCTGGTAGGCGCCCTGGTAGGCATCGCGCTTGTACGGCTGCGGGTGCTTTCTGGCCCAGGCCGCAATCTCGTCTTCATCGACGAGCACCTGCCCCTTCTCCACCCAGGCGTTGAACCGGGGCAAGGTCTCACTGTTGTTGTATTCGCTGACGCCGGTATCGAGCCGGTAGTCCCAGCCGTGAAGGCCGCAGATCAGGTTGTCGCCATCGACGTGACCATCCGCCATGAGCGCACCGCGATGCGCGCAGCGCCCGTACAACACCGTGACAGCATCGTCATAGCGAACAATCACCAGGTCGACGCCTGCGACCAGTGCGGCGTCCGGTTTGCGATCTTCCAGCTCATCCCACTGCTTGATTCCGATCTTGTTCATTGGTGAGCGCCCCGCGATATCTGTTGTGACAGGCCCGATCGCCTGACTGGGCATCCTAATACAGCCGTATGGATCGACCAAATGAGCACCGCGCGATCATTGATGAAACTACCTATGCACTGTCACGCCGATCCGACACGGCGTTCCGGTAAAATCGGGGTGTGGACCGAATCGAACTTCTGGACTCGGGTTTCTTGTACCTCGAAAGTCCCGAATCACCGATGCACATCGCCTGCCTGAATCTCTTCGAGTTCCCGGCGCGCGTGCACCGGCGCAGGTTCATGTCCGAACTTCGCGAAGCCTATTGCTCAACCACAGAACTTCGCAAGCCGTTTGCGCATCGTGTAACTCACGGCGCGCTGGGACGTTTCGGCCCGCTGTACTGGGAGCACGACCCGGACCTCGACCTCGACTACCACGTGCAGCATTCGGCACTGCCGAGCCCGGGCGGATACCGCGAGCTGTTTGCGCTGGTCTCGCGACTTCATGCCAACCTGCTCGACCGCAGCCGCCCGCTCTGGGAGGCCCACCTGATCGAGGGCCTCAGGGATCGCCAGTTCGCCGTGTATACCAAGGTGCATCACGCGACGATCGATGGCGTTGCCGGCGTGCGGCTGACCGAAGGCGGTTGCTCGACGGACCCTGCGGCCCGCATGAACCTGTCGCCGCTGTCACTCGAAGCACATGAAGGATTGAAAGCGCGCCATGGCAACCACCGTGCCGTCGAGCCTGCGCCGAGCGAGTTCGAACTCAAGACGATGGCGGAATTCTTCAAGACGCAGTTCGACACATCGGCGCATTTCCTTGGCGTGATCAAGAACTATGCGGCGACGTGGCTGGGTATCGGCGAAGGCCTCGCAGTCCCCTGGCGG
>JAOUNK010000469.1 GCA_029881015.1 Gammaproteobacteria bacterium
ATACGGGTTGTCGGCAACGAAATAAAGCACGCTTTTCATTGACTTGTGCCTAATTCGGTCTACACTCCCATCAGCCGAGCTTTTCGGCTTTTTATTTTTTATTAGGAAATTATTGTGTCCAGAACTACCGGAACCGTTAAATGGTTCAACGAAGCCAAAGGCTTTGGCTTTATTGAGCAAGAATCAGGCCCAGACGTATTTGCGCATTTCAGCAATATCTCGGGCGATGGCTTTAAGACCCTGGCCGAAGGCCAGAAGGTCGAATTCACTGTCACGGACGGCCAGAAAGGCCCCCAGGCTGAGAACATCGTAGCCATCTAAGCCTTACCAGGTTAGAGAGAAAGGGCGGACCCCCAAAAGGTCCGCCCTTTTTTATTGCCCGGTCGATGCAGAGGACTAGCCGGCGCGCTCGAACTGCCCCGGCTCCTGATTCGCGAGGTGCACATAGGTCTCCCAGCGACGATCCACGGTCTCCTGGGCCATCTGCATGAGCCGCTCGGCTTCCACCGGATTGCTCTTGGTGAGCACCTTGTACCGATTCTCGTTGTAGGCGTAGTCGCGCAGGGGAATCGTCGGCCGGGTGGAATCCAGCACGAACGGCTTCTGCCCCGCGGCGCGCAGCGCCGGGTTGTAGCGAATCAGCGGCCAGTAGCCACTCGCCGTGGCCAGTTGTTGCTGCCTGAGGCCGTCCTTAAGGTCGTAGCCATGCGCAATACAGTGGCTGTACGCGAGAATCAGCGAAGGACCGTTGTATTCCTCGGCCTCGCGCATCGCGAGCAGCGTCTGCTGCGGATTCGCACCCATCGCCACCTGCGCCACGTACACGTTGCCGCTGGAGATAGCCTGCAGAGCAAGGTCTTTCTTGCCGATGCGCTTGCCCGCGGACGCGAACTTGGCCGACGCGCCCAATGGCGTTGCCTTGGACATCTGTCCACCCGTATTCGAGTAGACCTCGGTATCCATTACCAGGATATTGACGTTGCGGCCGCTCGCCAGCACGTGGTCAAGACCACCCGAGCCGATGTCATAGGCCCAGCCGTCACCACCGACCAGCCAGATACTGCGGCGAATCAGGTGATTGACGATCGATAACAGGGCTGTCGCTTTCTTGTTCTCACGGCGAGCGGTAATTTCCTCGAGGCGGCGGCGCAGCTGCTCTACCCGGCGACGCTGGCGTCGGATTTCACTACCGACGCGCTGCCCCGCATGGACGAGGTGATCGGCGAGTTCGTGGCCGATATCTTCCCTGAGTTCTGTAACGAGTTCCTTGGCGAGCGTCATGTGATGATCGGCTGCAATGCGCATGCCGAGCCCGAACTCTGCGTTGTCCTCGAACAGCGAGTTCGACCAGGCCGGTCCGCTGCCCTCGGCATTCTTGGCCCAGGGTGTGGTCGGCAGGTTGCCGCCATAGATGGAGGAGCAGCCGGTCGCGTTGGCGACCATCAGGCGCGGCCCGAACAACTGGGACAGGAGCTTGACGTAGGGCGTTTCGCCGCAGCCCGCACACGCGCCCGCAAACTCGAACAGCGGCTGCAGGAACTGGGCACCGCGAACCGACGAGAAATCGACGGTCGCGCGATCGTTGTAACTGAGCGATTCGAAGAATTCGATATTCGTCCTGCCCTGCTCGAGGATCGGACGCTTGTCCGTCATGTTGATCGCGCGGAATTCGGGGTCGTCCTCACTGCGCACCGGACAGGCGGTGACGCAGAGATTGCAGCCCGTGCAATCCTCCAGGTACACCTGCAGCGAATAGCGCGTCTCCGGGAAACCGCGCGCCGTTATCGGCGCTGACGGGAACCCCTCGGGCGCCTCTTCGAGCGAACTCTCGTTGAAGAACTTGGCGCGAATGACGCTGTGCGGGCAGACAAACGCGCAATTGCCGCACTGGATGCAGAGATCCGGTTCCCACTGTGGAACACGATCCGAGACATTGCCTTTCTCGAACATCGTCGTTGCGCTGGGATATGTCCCATCGACCGGCAATGCACTGACCGGCAGATCGTCGCCATGGCCACGCATCATCTGGGCCGTGACTTCGCGCACGAAACGCGGCGCGCTGGCAGGTACGACATCGTCAAGGGAGCGTTCGCTCGTAGCCTTTGCGGGCACGTTTACCTGGTAGAGGTGATCGAGTGCCGCATCAACGGCCGCGAAGTTCTTGTCGACAACCGCCTGT
>JAOUNK010000141.1 GCA_029881015.1 Gammaproteobacteria bacterium
CCCGCGCCGCAAGTCGCCATCGATCAGCAGAACCTTGGCGTCATTTGATGCCAACACTGTAGCCAGGTTGACGCTGACAAAAGACTTGCCCACTGATGGGCTTGGGCCGGCTATCATGATGCAGTTGTTCTTCACATCCATCATGCCGAAGTGCAAGGCGGTTTTGAGATTTCTCAGGCTTTCGATGGCCGCATCGCCAGGCGCATCTGTCGCGAGAATTGCGCGTTGTGCCTTCCCGGACTTGAGGTCCTTGAAAATACGATCCTGACGCTTGCTGTGGGGGACGGTCGCGTACACGGGTAAGCTCAGTTGACGTTCGATGAGGTTCGGGTCCTCCACGCCTGCCTTAAGCGCTTTCCTCGCAAACGCCAGGCCAACCCCTATAAAGCCGCCAAGCAATATGGCGAGGGCTACGATTCGCGAACGGTTAGGAGCTACCGGTGACGTCGGCCTGACAGCATAATCGATAACGCGAACATTACCGACCGTTCCGGCTTTGACGACCCGCAACTCCTGCGCGGTATCGAGCAGAGAGGTGTAGAGCGCCGTATTGACTTCAACATCGCGAATCAGGCGCAGCACCTCCTGCTGGGTGCTCGGCAGGTCGCGAACCTGCGAATTCAGGTCCGCCAATTCGGCGGTCAGTTGACTAATCTGGCGATCCAGGGCGATAACCGTCGGGTGCGCGGGTGTAAAAGCCAACGTGACCTTTTCTCGTTCCCCACGAAGCTTATTGACCTGCGCCTCAACCGAGACGATGGTCTGCAGGATCGTTTGGGTTTCAAGCGGCAGATCGATCGAACCTTTCTCGAGACGATAGGAGTTCAGCGCGAGTTCCGCAGCCTCCATATTCTGCCGGACCAGGGGCAATTGCTCGTCGAGGAACTCCAGCGTCTTCTGCGCTTCGGCTGATCTACGTTCGACATTCTGACGTACGTAGACGTTTGCTATCTCGTTGACCTGCTCCTGGATCCGAACCGGGTCGGCGCCGCTGACCCCGATTTCGAGGATACCCGACCATTCGCCCTTCTCCTCGACACTGAGTCTCCCCTGCAGGGATCGAACGGCACTTAAGCGCGGCCGTCTTTGTACCCAGAATACCTGCCCGGATTCGCCCTGCAACTCCGAAACGAACAGCGTGAGCAGTTCGCCGTCCGGCAAATCCTGCACGGCCACCTCGCCAACGGAACCACGCAGGAGAATACTTTCACTGTCGTCGAAAACCTCGTACTTGCCGCCGCCGGTCGCGACCAGCCGCATCGACTGACCCCGCATGGAATCCGGAAGCTCGAGCGTATCGACCTTGATCCTCGGCTGTTCGCGGGCCGGCGCCCGACGCGCAAGTGCAGCACCGAGAACCGTCGAGAATTCAGGGTAGGCATTGATATCGAGTTTCAGGTTGTCAACGACCACGCCAAGCACGGAACGGGATCGCAGGATCTCGATCTCTGCATTAACGGGCGTGTAGTCCTCGAGCATCGCCGTCACGTCGAGGTTCGAAAGGCCCGGGGACTTCTCTTCGACTTGCAGCAGGCCGTCCGCCCTGAACACAGGAACCGCGGTATAGGCCTTGTAAACGCCGATCATTAGCGCGAGAAAAGTAATCGTCGCAATCAGCCAACGATTCTCGATCAGGACGCCAAGCAACTCACCAAGGTTGATCTCTTCGTCATCATTGTCCTGGCTTGGCTGATACATCGTCATTTCGTTAGTTGCGCCGGTCACTAGTTGGATCCAATATTGTTGCCGATACCAATAATACTGATCGTCGGCAAGAGCTGGCTAATCACACGATTCCATTGTGAAATCCCAGCGCTGTCGACAAAGATTACGTCCTGCGCCTGCATTTCGAATCGCTCAGCAAGCAACATGCCAGTTGCGTAGCGAGCGTCTAGATGAAATATCTCAGGATTGTCCTTGCCGGTATTCCTGACGACATAAATGGCGCCCGAATCAGCCGAATTCTGGTTTACGCCACCGGCTTCGCCGATCGCCGCCGCCAGCGACAAATTGCCGTTGATGATTTCAACTGACTTGGGCACCCTGACTTCGCCCATGACGAACACCTTCTGTTGGCTCCTGTCCAGCACGTTGACGATATCGCCATGCTGCAGCGTCAGGTTTTGGCTCGAGTCCGCGTGGTCGTACAGCGCCTTCAGGTCGATTTCAAATACCTTCCCGTTGCGCGAAATGTTGACGCCACTCTTGTGCGCATTCGGCGTCAGTCCTCCGGATAAGCTGATTGCGTCAGCGATCGTCAGCGGCACATCGTTGAGTGGCAGCACGCCGGGAGTATTGATCTCTCCGACCATGTAAACGCGCTTGCTGCGGAAGCCGATGACGCGTACGTCGAGCTGCGGGTCCTGTATGTAGGTACTCAGGCGCTCGGTCAGCACGTTTCTAAGAGCGGCAACGTTCATCCCTGCCGCTTTGACCATGCCGACGTAGGGGTAGAAGATGTAGCCGTCATCGCCGACCTGCTGACCTGATGTTTCGGCATCTCGGAATTGGCCGGCAGGCGTCGTCAGTTCCGGGTGATCCCAGACAATAATCTGCAGAACGTCACCAACGCCGATGATGTAACCCGTTGGATTGGTTACAAACTCCTCGGCGATCTGGCGCACCTCGAACGACCGAGCGGCCTCCATCTGGTTCAAAAGATCGAGTGTGATCGGAGTGACGCGAACAACCTGCCCACCGGGTACCTCGGCGGGCTCGGTCATCTTCATGCCGGGTGCAACTGCGCACGCCGTCAACGTCACTGCGACAAACAGGATTCCGCTTCTTGCCCAAGCCTTCATCGTTTTGTCTCTATGCCTTTATTTTCTCGACCCAGCTCGCGACACCCGCCTGGATGTCCGCCAACGCGGTCTCGTATGCTGTTCTGGGTTGCCGATATGGATCCGCCACATCTGCGCCCTGCCACTCGCCGATCCTGTGCACCTTGCCGCGTGCCGTCGGATCGGCGTCGTCGATAGCGCGCTTGTGACCCGCCTCCATGACCAGCACGAGGTCTGCTGCGCCCACCATATCCGGGTGAATCTGTCGCGCTCTGTGCCCCGTGATATCCACGCCGAGTTCATCCATCAACGCGATGGAATGCTCCGACGCCGGATACCCCACCAGGGCGCCGAGCCCGGCCGATTCGACCGTAAATCCGTCTTGTTCTCTCAGTTCGCGCCTCAGCAGGCCCTCTGCCATGGGACTGCGGCAAATATTGCCGACGCAAACCACCAGTATGTGCCTGATCATTATAGTATTTTCAGGCACTTAAGTTCATTCATCTGATGTAGATTGAACATAATAATGCCTAAGTCATTGATTCCTGTCTATCGGGATCTGGGCGGACTCGTCCAGCGCAGGAAACCCCGGGTATCGCTCGATTCGATACCGCTCGCCAGCTCCTCGCGCCGCTCGTAACCGGCACCAATATCGAAGGTCCCGATTTTCGAGGGAAACGAGTACTGCAGATCGATGCTGGCCAGGTCCTCTGGATTCACGGCGACACTGTGATTCGGGTCGGAACCCACCCGGTTCAGCTCGCCGATTCGTCCCACGACCTGCCACGAACGTCCGTCCGCAGCGCCGACAACCGCGCCCGCGCTGACGACGCGCGCGTCATTGTCGAGGCCGTGGCCGATGACGCGGCCGTAGTACGTGTAGCCGGACTGGTAGATACCCTGGCGATAGGCACAGCCGTAAAGAACCGTCCCTTTGACGGCGTCGCAGCTCGTCGCCGCGCCTTCCACGAACCAGCGATACGAGGTCTGGCCGCGCGTGATACCGCTGCCCTCGATGCCAAACTGCGCGAGATAGCGGCTCGGAAAACCGCCCGCCTCGTCTTCGCCGATCATCTGGCCGTACAGCGAGACCGGCGTACCGAACCACATGTTCGTCCAGCGCGCATCGAACCCGGCCATCTGGTTGCCGGGTTCGTTCTCGAGGTTGGTGCCGGCATCACCGACATTGTCTTTGCCCAGGAACAGGTCCCAGAACGTGTCCGCACCGCAGGGGCGTCCCTGTCCGCACCATTGTGCCGTCCGGGAGAGGCCTATCTCGAGTCCCCGCAACGGGCGAATATTCAGCCGCATGCCAAAGAAGCGCGCATCCGGTACAGCACGCTCGCTCTCGAGCTGCCCCCAGATGATGCTCATGTCCCACGGCCCTAGCCAGCTAATCCACTTCGGCGTTGGTGCCGTGGTGCGATTTCGGCCGATAACGAATGCCGGAATCGGTCGCGCATTGTTCGAAAGGATCAGGTTGCCGTCCCAACCCGGCCCCCACCAGCGACCCATGGTGCTGGCCGCCACCGACCAGTTGCCGACATCCACGCCAAGCTGGCTGCCGTCGGGACGAACGTCCTTGCCGTCGGCCGGCTTGTCCACCGCCGAGATATTCAGGTCGAGCGTAAAGCGCTCGCTGAACCACGCAACACCCGCCCCGAGTTCGCCACGCGCTCTGGGCGTGTCCGAGAAGCCACGAATGTTCGCCGGTTCCTCGGCAATGGCGAGGCTTGCGCCGAACGACGCCTGGCCGCGCCTGGCTTCGCGCTGCGCGCGTGCCAGCACGCGTTCGAACGTCGGCATCACGTTGTTGGGCAGCACGATATCGTTCGCCCGTACATATTCGAGATCCGCGAGTACTGCGTCCCAGGAAATCGGCCAGGTCGTGACAGGGCCGCTGATGGCGCCGTAGTCCGCGAGCACCTGGATGTCATGCCGCAAGCCAACGTCGCCCGGCTGGGCCTGTGGTGCGGCGAGGAGGGGTTGTGCGAGCAGGCAGGCAGTGGCCGCGATTAGCCATCTGTGGACGATACATTTCATGGCGCGATTGTCGCTTGAGCACGCAGCGGTAGCAAGGTCACCGGGTTGGGGTCAGCGCGCCTGCCGGCAGGGCTCTGCTTTGCATTATCCCTGGGCGAGCTTCTTGCCAAGCTCCACACCCCACTGGTCGAACGAATCGATACCCCAGATCACGCCTTCGACGAACACCTTGTGCTCGTAGAGTGCGATGAGCTGGCCCAGCGTCTCCGGCGTCAGCTTGCTGAAGTGAATCGTATTGCTCGGTCGATTGCCCTCGTGCACGCGCCAGGCGGGCAGGCTCTTGTCCGTCGTGCCTTCCATGAGTGCCTGCGCCTGCGCCCTGCAATTGGCGGTCGCGAGCTTGGACGTACCGGGCAGCAGGAAATCGACCGGTACGAAGCGAGTCCCCTGGTGCATGAGCTGCATGAACGAATGCTGCGCGTTACTGCCCGCCTCGCCCCAGATGACCATGCCCGTAGCGCAGCGCACCGGCTTGCCGTCCATGCGCACGCTCTTGCCGCTGGATTCCATCTGCAGCTGTTGCAGGTAAGCCGGGAATCGGTCCAGCCGGTTCGTGTACGGCAGGATCGCCTGGCTCTGCGCGCCGAAGAAGTTGTTGTACCAGACGCCGAGTAGCGCCAGCAGTACCGGCATGTTCTCGTCCATGGGCGATTGCCGGAAGTGCAGATCCATATGACGGCCGCCGGCGAGTACTCGCCGGAACACATCCATACCGACAACCAGCGCCAGCGAGAGGCCCACAGCCGACCACATCGAGTATCGACCGCCGACCCAGTCCCAGAAACCGAAACGGTAGTCTGAGCGAATACCGAAGTCGTCGAGCGCCTCGTGATTGGTCGATGCCGCAACGAAGTGATACTGCACGGCTACCGCGTCGAGTTTCTCGACGATCCAGTCGCGCGCCGCGCGTGCGTTGACCATGGTCTCCTGGGTGGTGAACGTCTTCGAGCACACCACGAACAAGGTTCGCTCGGGGTCGAGCTCCTCTTTCAGGTCCTCGAGCTGGGTGCCATCGATGTTCGACACGCTGTGGTAGCGAAAACCCGCTTTCCAGCAGGGCCGCAGTGCCCTGCTCGCCATCACGGGGCCAAGATCGGAGCCGCCGATGCCGATATTCACAATGTCCGTGATCTTCTTGCGCGTGCTGCCACGGATCTTGCCGCTGTGAACGCCATCGACGAAAGCCTCCATATTGGTGAGTACTTCCCAGACTTCACGTACGCCCGGGGTATCGAGTGCGACCATATCGGAGATCTTGGAGCGCAGCGCGACATGCAGCACCGCCCGGTCTTCGGTCTTGTTGATCTTCTCGCCCGCAAACATGGCTTCGATCGCCGCCGGCACATCGGCCTGGTTGGCAAGCTGGGCCAGGTGCTTCATCGTGGTCGTGTTGACGTGATTCTTCGAATAATCGAGCGCCAGGTCGCAGGCCTTGAAGCTGAAGCGCTGCGCGCGCTTTTTGTCCCGCGCGAACAGGTCGCGCAGGTGCTTGCCGCGCATACTGGATTTGCAGTGGTCCGTGAGGGCCTTCCACGCAGGAAGATCGGTCGGGTAACGGGCAGAGAGCTTTCTGTCGGTGTATTTGCTGGGCACGTATTCTGGCGCTCTAGGTCAGCTCGTCTTTGTAGAACTCAAGATACCACTCGACGAAGTTCTTCACGCCGGTTTCTATCGGCGTCGAGGGCTGGTAGCCCACGTCGTCGGCAAGTGCCTGGGTGTCGGCCCACGTGTCAGGTACGTCACCGGGCTGCAGCGGCAGGAGGTTCTTCTGTGCCGTCTTGCCAAGGTACTTCTCGATCGCCCCGATGTAATCCATGAGCTCGACCGGCTGCTGGTTGCCGATATTGTAGAGGCGATACGGAGCCCGGCTCGTGCCCGGGTCCGGGTTCGCCGGATCCCAGTGCTCGTTCGGCGTGGCCGTTTTGTCGCTCGTGCGAATGACGCCTTCGACAATGTCGTCGATGTACGTGAAGTCGCGCTTGTGCTTGCCGTAGTTGAACACGTCAATCGGCTTGCCCTGGATGATCGCGCGCGTGAACAGGAACAGCGCCATGTCCGGCCGGCCCCAGGGACCGTAGACCGTGAAGAACCGCAGGCCTGTTGTCGGCAGGTTGTAGAGGTTCGAGTAGGTGTGCGCCATGAGCTCATTGGCTTTCTTGGTCGCACCGTACAACGCCAGTGGATGATCGACATTCTGGTGGACCGAGAATGGCATCGCCGTGTTTGCCCCGTACACGGAACTCGACGATGCGTAGGTCAGGTGCTGCACGTTGTGGTGCCGGCAGCCTTCGAGAATATTCAGGAAGCCGACGATGTTGCTGTCGATGTAGGAATGCGGGTTCTCGATCGAGTAGCGAACGCCGGCCTGGGCCGCCAGGTTGATGACCTTGTCGAATTGCTCCTCGGCGAACAACGCTTCCATCGCGTCGCGATCCGCGAGGTCGATGCGAGCCATCCTGAACCCGTCGAAGTCCGCCAGGACCTTGGCGCGCGATTCCTTCAGGCGGACATCGTAGTAGTCGTTGAAGTTATCGAGGCCGACCACCGTGTCGCCGCGCTCGAGCAACAGCTTCGACGTGTGAAAGCCGATAAAGCCTGCAGCACCTGTGACGAGGATTTTCAAAAATGACTCCTACAGGCGGTCATCGACCGCGTCGGCCGGCAACACGTACTTGATGTCGTAGAGCACGGACCTGTCTTTGCAGAACGCCCTGATGCCCGTGGCGCCCAGCGCCCTGAACTCGTTGTGGGCGACGCCGATAATCACGGCGTCGTAGGCGCCCTGTTCGGGCTCCGCGGCGAGCTCGAGGCCATACTCGTCTTTGGCCTCCTCTGCATCGACCCAGGGGTCGTGCACGTCCACGTTCATGCCGTAGGAGCCCAGCTCTTTGACGATGTCGATAATCTTGGTGTTCCTCAAGTCGGGGCAATTCTCCTTGAAGGTCAGGCCAAGCATGAGGACGCGGGCGCCACTCGGCTGGATCTGTTTGCCCAGCATCAGCTTGACGATCTGGGAGGCAACATAGAGCGACATGTTGTCGTTGATACGACGCCCCGCCAGGATCATCTGCGGATGGTAGCCGAGCTGCTCGGCCTTGTAGGTCAGGTAATACGGGTCGATGCCGATGCAGTGCCCGCCAACCAGGCCCGGCCTGAACGGCAGGAAGTTCCACTTGGTGCCGGCAGCGATCAGCACTTCCTCGGTATCGATATTCATGCGTTCGAAGATCATCGCGAGTTCGTTGACGAGTGCGATGTTGACGTCGCGCTGCGTGTTCTCGATCACCTTGGCCGCCTCGGCCACCTTGATGCTCGAGGCCTTGTGCGTACCGGCGGCGATGATCGTGGCGTACACGCTGTCGACGAACTCCGCCGCTTCGGGCGTGGAGGCCGAGGTCACCTTCAGGATCGACGGCAGGCGATGCTGCTTGTCGCCCGGGTTGATGCGTTCGGGGCTGTAGCCAACGAAAAAGTCGTCGTTCATCTTCAGGCCCGAGCCATCTTCCAGGAACGGTACGCAGAATTCTTCGGTGGCGCCGGGATACACGGTCGATTCATAGACGACGATG
>JAOUNK010000471.1 GCA_029881015.1 Gammaproteobacteria bacterium
TAATGACAAGACCGTTCACGATCCGTGGTGCCCCCGTAATGGAGTACGGCGGCTGCCTGTCGATGGTGTCCGCCCGCCAGCGTTCTTTCCCCGTGGCGGCATCGATCGCGACGAGATAGCCGTCGAGTGTGCCGACAAAGATGCTGTCGCCCCAGGCTGCAACGCCTCGATTCACGGCATCGCAGCAGGTGTAGCGAATCCACTCCCGCGGCACCTGCGGGTCATAACGCCACAATTCCTCGCCGGTTCTCGCATCGAGCGCGTACACGATGCTCCACGAACCTGTCACGTACATGCGGCCGTCGACGACGATCGGTGTGGCCTCCATGCCGCGATGGGTCGGTACGTCGAAGTACCAGGCGAGACCCAGTTGCTCGACGTTGCCGGTATCGATAGCGCTCAGGGGGCTATAGCGCTGCTCGTCATAGGTGCGTCCGTGTGTCAGCCAGTTGCCAGACTCACTACCGGCAGCAACGAGCCTGGCCGAAGTGACTTCGGTCACGCCAGGGGCATCCGTGCTCATCGCTGTCGAACCGACAGCCGCTCCCGGCTGCTGTTGACCACGCTCGCCGCAGGCAGTTAGCAGGAATGCAGCCAGAAGTATTGTCCAAAACGATTTCACGTTGCTTTGTCCTCTTGCGTGGCGTCGGCTGGGATCAGGTGTATTCCGATTTTAGTGATCGTCATCCGTCAATATTTGCTCGACACTTGAATTGTACTAAATGGTCAGTACAATTCAAGAAGGGAGGTGGTGAACTGATGAGTTCGACGGTAAAGACGCCGCTAGAGATGTTCTATCGATGGGAGCAGGAAACGCCAGACAAGGTATATCTGCGTCAGCCTAGCAACCTCGAATGGCGGGATTACACGTGGCGCGAAGTAGCCGATCAGGTACGCCGCATCGCAGCCTTTCTCATCAGCAAGAACTATGCGCCGGGCAGTCGGATTGCAGTCTGGTCGGCGAATTCAAAAGACTGGCCGATTGTCGACCTGGCGATCATGCTCAGCGGGCACATCAGCGTGCCTGTCTATCCGGGCCAGGACATTGAATCGGCAAACTATATTTTCAATCACAGCGAATGCCGGTTGGCGTTCCTGGGCGCCTTCGACCTGTCGGCGCGCGCGGACGAAGCACTGGCTGACGGAATGGAAACGGTGGCGATGCTGGGGTGCAGCATCGAATGCGGCCAGAGTGTCGATACGATTGTCCGGGAATTCGAACCGTACGACGAGTCTCCGGTCCCCGATCTGGAAGACATTTTCACAATTATCTACACCTCGGGAACGACCGGCAATCCCAAAGGCGTCATGCACATGCATCAGACACCCGGGCACGTGGTCCCAGGGCTGGCCAAGTCATTCAGAATGGTAGGGCAGGAGAACCGGCTGTTCTCCTTTCTCCCCATGTCCCACGCGGCGGAGCGGATCATCGTAGAGCTAATCAGTCTCTACACCAACGCGAGCCTGTCCTTTTCGGAGGGTCTGGAAACCTTCGCTGACGAAGTAAGATCGGTTCAACCGACGTTTTTCTTCGCGGTGCCGCGACTGTGGGTCAAATTCAAGCAGGGCGTCGACGCCAAGGTTCCTGCGGAGGCCCAACTCAACGACGAACAGAAGGCCGGGATTGCCCGGCAGCTCGGGCTTGGCGAGGCGAGGTGCATCATCACCGGCTCCGCCCCCTGTCCCCGCGACGTGCAGGACTGGTTTCTGAGTATGGGCATCGCCTTGAGAGACGGATACGGCATGACCGAGAACTTCGTACACGGTTGCGCGTGGATCAAGAACGACCAGCCGATTTCCGGCTGCGTGGGGCAGCCGATGGATGAAAGCATCCAGGTGCGCATTTCGGACGAGGGCGAAATCCAATTCAAGAGCAAGGGATTGATGAAGGGCTACTACCTGGAACCCGAGAAGACCGCCGAAGTATTCCAGGACGGTTGGTATTGCAGCGGTGACTCCGGGAAGTTCGACGAGGACGGCAACCTCTGGGTGACGGGACGGATCAGCGAAGTGTTCAAGACATCCAAGGGGAAGTTTGTCGTCCCGACACGGGTCGAAGACTTTTTCGGGCGCTGCGCGCATCTCGGACAGTTTTGTGTCATGGGTCATGGCTTCGATAAACCTGTCTTGCTTGCCACATTGTCGGAAAACAGCGCGACGCTGGATGAGGAGATGCT
>JAOUNK010000142.1 GCA_029881015.1 Gammaproteobacteria bacterium
GTCTGCCAGCTTGCCGTGGCAGTTCAGGCAGGATCTCGTGCCTTCGTAGGGGTGTTCAGTGAAGTAGCCGGCATGCAGTTGGTCGATTGCGTAGGCCCCACTCGCATAGGCGTTGCAGTCGAAAACATCGACCGTGCCGTCGCCATTGATGTCTTCGTCAGCATCGCCGACACCATTGTTGTTCAAGTCCCAGCAAGCCTGACCTGCAGCACCGTCGGTACCATCGACACCATCCGTGCCATCGGTGCCCGCAGCTCCGTCATCTCCCTCGCAACCTGCCAGTCCCATGCCGAGTGCAAGGGCGAGCAGGAGCAAGGCGTGTCTGAATATTCCATGCCTCGTGGTCATTTGAGAGTCTCCCAACGTGTGTGATGAATGCGTGAAGCGAGCAGATCCAGGAATAGAATCGGCCCACATTGATCGGGGGCTCGGGCAGGTCGCGCGAGTGCGCCTGAGGTAGCGATAAGCATTGTTATTGTTGCTTGCGGTCCGCCCGGTATTAGTTATTTCGATTATTCGAATTTACTAATATCCGGGGCGTATCTTCCTATACGCGCCTGGAATCTCAATACGTTGGAGCAGCGGTCTTCGTAAGGGCTTTTACCTACGCATGGGATAGTAGAGCCTGCATTGAATCGGCGGCTCTTTTGCCCCATCGTACGGGGATGAGAGGCGATACCCGCAATCGAATCCTCGTAGCCAGCCTGCTGCTGTTCAATGACCATGGCGAGCCCGGGACGACGACGAATGAAATCGCCGACGAAGTCGATATCAGCCCAGGTAATCTCCACTACCATTTCCGGAAGAAAGAGCAGCTCGTCGACGCGCTGCTTGATGAGTTCCAGGCAGATGCGAAGAAAGTCCTGCAACCGCCCGAGTGCGAGAGCATTACGATCGATGACTTCTGGGTATTCCTGCACCTGTTGCTCGAGTGCACGGCGGCGTACCGGTTCCTGTTCCGGGACCTTGAGACCTTGAGCGAGAGCTATGCGCGCGTACGCCGGGTGCTGGGGCTTTTCGCCACGGGGCTGGCGGCGATGTTCGAGTTGTATCTGCGCCAACTTGCCGGGAGCGGCGTACTCGAGATAAGCGAGGCTGACGCTGCCATCATTGCCCGCAACCTCGCCGTTATCGCGTTGTTCTCGGAACGCTTTGACGGGCTCACGGGGCAGGCGACGACCGCGGACGACTCGGCGCTGCGAGTCGCGGGCTCAATATTGAATGCATTGAAGCCGTTTGCCGCGGGCGAGGCCACGGCGCACCTCGCGGAGCTGACTGCGCACTACGAGTAGAAACCGGCCACGCAAGCGTGGGGGCCCCCACAAAAAAAGGGCCACGCAAGCGTGGCCCTTGAGTAAAAAAGCTGCTTGAAGGGGGGTGTTAGGCAGCTTTCTTGAACGTGTTGCGCACGTCGTCGACCTTTTGTTCTACGTCCTTGCGAAGGCCTTCAACCTTGTCTTCCAGCTTGTGAAAGACCTTCTCGCCATCCTTCGCGTACTTGTTGAACTTGCGGTCGAATTCGTTGAGCCTCTTGTCAAATTCCTTTTGTACATAGGAGAACAGTCCGAGGCCTGCCATGAACGTCTTGTTAGCCGCTTTAAACGGCACAGCGATCGGGCTGTCTTCGAGTCTTTCGACCATAGTTTTCGTCTTTTCTACGGCCTTCTTGACTTCCTTCTTAACCTCTTTCTTTACTTCTCTCTCTACGTCACGAATTTCTTTCTCGATCCTGCTGACCGGTACTTTCCGGGCCGGCGCTTTCCTGGCCGTGGCTTTCTTTACCGGGGCCTTCTTTACAGAAGTCTTCTTTACAGGAGCTTTTTCTGCAGGTGCTGTCTTCATTTCAACTTTGTCAGTCATGTCACTCGTCCTAGTGCTGTATTACTTCTTTGTCTTGGCGGCCGTTTTCTTCGCGGCCGTTTTTCGGGGGGCGGCCTTGCGGGTCGCTTGCTTCTTCGCCGCAGGCTTACCTTGCTCATTCAGAAGCCGAATAATCTTGTTCAGCTTCGTATTGATCGCATCGATATCGTTCTTGCTCGGGACGTTCAGCCGGTCCATTGCATCCGCAACGCGCGAGTCAAAAGCGCTTTGCAGCTTGTCGAGACTGGACTTGTCGCGGACCTGGTCGAGCAGTCCCGTGGCTTTCGACTGAGCATCGTCCGCCATATTGCGAATGGCATCCTGTACGTCGTCGATCAGTGTTTCGGTCTTGCTGGTCGTCTTCTTGCGAAATTGCTCGCCTTCCTTCACCAGCTTGTCAAATTTCCTGGCGCCTTCCTTGCGCGCGTCAGACAGCGCACCGAGACCTGCGAGGAACGCGTGCTCGAGCTGCTCGGCGATCTCGCCGACGCGGGATTCGCTATCTTTCTGTTTCTTGGTGGATTTCTTGCCAGCCATGCTTATTCTCCGTGGAGAGCGTCGTTTCGATGATTGAATCGTAGCTGGTAGGATTAGGGTGATCACACTAACGGGCGGGGCGCGACGGGACTGCATGAGAATTCGAAGAAGCCACAATCTCGGGGTTGCGGAAGCGCGCAACCGGGCCGATCGGGTCGCGGCCGACTTACAGCAACAGTTTTCCCTGAAATCCCGGTGGGAGGGCAATGCGCTGCATGTCAAAGGCAACGGTGTGAGCGGTCAACTCCAGGTCGACGATACGCATTTTGAACTCAACGTGAAGCTGGGTTTCGCGCTCAAACTCATGGAGGGACCGATTCGCTCGGTCATCGAGAGGACGATCGACGAGGAGCTCGCCTAGTCCGCCTTTTGCTCTCTGACCATTGCGGCCACATCGGCCAGCAGCGCTTTCGCGTCATACACGATACCGTCCTTAATCGTGTACTTCACGCCCCCCACACGACCGGGTTGACCGGTTGCGTCATCGAGTTTCACGGCGCCGGTACCGTACAGGACCTTCAGGTTCTCAAGCGGATTCTCGTCGACGATGACAAGATCGGCCAGCAGCCCGGGACGAATGACACCGAATTCGATCTCGCGGCCGCTGGGCTTGAAGAGCTCTTCCGCGCCGTGCATGGTGGCGGCCCGGATGACCTCCAGCGGATGGAAACCGGCTTCCTGCAGCATTTCGAGCTCGAGTATCGTGCCGAACCCGTATAACTGGTAGATAAAGCCCGAGTCGGAGCCGACCGTCACACGGCCGCCACGATTCTTGTAGTCGTTCAGGAACTGCATCCATACCCGGTAGAAGTTGCGCCATGCAACTTCGTCTTCGGTCGTCCAGTAGAACCAATAGGCGCCATGGCTTTCCCGGCTGGGTTTGAAGAACTCCCACTGCGTCGGCAGCGTATAGATGTCGTGCCAGTCTGCATTGCGCGCGCGCATGACGTCGCGTCCGGCGGAGTAGATGGTCATGGTCGGGTTGATCGTGAAATCGAGCGCCAGGAACTCGTCAAGCAGCGCATTCCACTTGTCTGAGCCACGCCCTGCAACGAGATCCCACTGCCGCGCGACCTGGCCGAAACGATGCTGTTCGTTGCCGTAGTTCATGTCGGTCGGCCACGGTTGCACATCGTGATTCTCGTACATGGCTTCGAACAGGCCGTAGTAGTGGGTCAGGGAGCCAAGACCCAGCCGGGCCGCGTCCTGCGCATTCATTTGTGCAACACCCATCTGTCCGAGATGCGCGACCGAGCCGAGCTTCAGCTCCCTGGCTTCGTCGAGCATGGCTGCCATGATGGCGGGCCGGTGCGATCCCAGTTTCAGGCCATCGATACCTTCGCGGGCGGCGTAGCGAACCCACTTGCGGGCGTCCTCGGCCGTCAGGATGCGCTTGTCCTCGTACGCTTCTCCGGAACCCAACGTGTGATAGGAGAAGATACGCGGCGCTGTAATCTCGTTGCTGGCGCTGCGCGCTTTCTCGGCCAGCGAGAATTCCATGCGGCCACTCGGTACACCGCGCACCGTGGTGACGCCGTGGCCCAGCCATAGCTTGTAGGTGTACTCGGCTTCCGGTGCTTTGCCCGCGCCGCCCGTGTGGGTGTGCGTGTCGACGATGCCGGGCATGACGTAGGCGCCGTGCGCATCGATTTCGCGGGTAGCATCGCCGGGTCTTTCGTCGTTGTCGATCTCGAGTCCCGGGTAACCCACGACCACGACGTCGGCGATACGGTTGCCTTCGACAACGATATCGACGGGGCCGATCGGCGGCGCTCCGGTACCGTCGATGACCGTTACGCCGCGAATAATGAGCCGCTCGAAGGGACCTTCGCCTTCGGCGCGGTCCGGTGCGGGAATCATCTGCGGCGGCTCGTCCTGCGCCAGTGAGGGCAGTGCAAAAAGCACGATGAGTATGGCGGTGCCGCGGCTGAACGTCGTTCGTGTCACTGCTTGTCTCCCGTCGAGAGGTGAATTCACCAGCGGCGGCGGATTGTCGCGCTGAGGTTGCGTCCGGGTGCGTCGATTCCGGATCCGTGTATCCGGTATTGTTTGTCAGCCAAATTATCAGCACTCACGATCACTTGCCAGCCGTTGTCGCTCGACCACGAGGCGCTTGCCCCGAGGCTGGCCCATCCGGCGGTCCCGTCGGGATCGATGCGCGGGTCATCGGCATCGCGGGCGCTGAGTCGGTCCTGGCGCGCCGCCGCGCGCAGCCAGGCCTCAAATTGCCAGCGGTCGCCGCTCTGGTAGGTAAAGAGAAGATGCCCGTTCAGCGGGGGTACGCGATCGGCGGGCTCCACCGCCGTAACGACTTGCTGTTCGCCGCGCGTGTAGTTGACCACGATCTTGAGGCTGAGCCGGTCCGACAGCCTGGCATCGAGACCGGACTCGATGCCGCGAATCGAGGAAGACGCGGCGTTGACACTTTGTACGATGTCCCGACCGTCAGGGCTTACGTCGCCCGTAGCGACCGACACGATGCGGTCCGCATAGCGCAGGGCGAATACCATGAGTTCGAACCGCCAGCGCTCGGAGTAGTGGCGCAGGCCCACGTCGCCATGCGTTACGGTCTCGGCCGACAGGTTCGCGTTGGGAATGTTGAAGCGATTGCCGGGCCGCTCGCCGAGTGTGCCCAGGTCGGCGATGTTGGGGGCCCGGAATCCGGAGCCGGCGTTGGCAACCACCTGCCAGGTCTCTGCCAGGTCGAATATCCAGCCCACATCGCCGCTGAGGCGCGCCGGGTCGATGGTAGTGCCGTCCGGCAGCTCGATCGTCACGTCGCTGAAGCGGAGCCCGGCGCTGAGGCCGTGCCTGTCTGCGAGCCGCCAATTGAGATTGCCAAACAGGCCTGCCTGCAGAACCGTGGAGCCGTCGGGAAAGCGCGGCGCCAGGACGTTCATCGAGCCATCGGTGATGTCGACCGAGCGTCGCGTGCTGCGAACCTCGTCATGATAGAGGTCGATGCCACCGATCCAGGCGACGCGGCCTTTGTCAGACGACGCGTTCAGGGTGAGACCATAAAGATCGCTGCGGTTTTCTTCGAGGCGGCGGTCGGTGGCTGCGAAGTTTCGGTTCGTGCGATCGTCGACGATGCGTTGCCATGCCGCGTCGACTGTCCAGTTGATGCCCGAGTCCGCCAGCTGCCGGTGCTGGACATGCGCGAACCAGCGCTGGTTCGGTGCGAACAGGAATTCGGACGAGGCAGGTGCCGTCTGCTCGTAGCCTGCGACGAGTTCATCGACGCGCGGTGTCTCGGGTTGTTCGAGGAAATGCAGGTCGACGAACCAGGAACGCTCGTCGGCGGGTCGACCGCGGACCACGGCCCGCAAGCCCTTCGATATGTAGCCGCTGGGCCCGATGCGCTCTCCGCCACCGACACGTCGATCCCCGGTGCTGAGGTACTCCGCACTAACCGAGGAACTGAGTTGCCTGGAGCCGACATCGAGTGTTGCCCGAACCGACTTCTGCAGCTCGGCGGTGTCGAAGCTCGCGCTCACATCACCGGCAGAGTCAACCTCACTCGAGTCGAAGTCGGGCAAACGCGAGACGGACTGCACGACCCCGCCCACGGCCTCGCTGCCGTGCAACGAGGCCGGCGTGCCGCGCACAACCTCGAGGCGCTCCACGGACGTGGCGGGTACCAGCGCAAACCACGGCGTCGGTGCGCTGCGAAACATCGCATTGCTGAGGCGCATGCCGTCGACCAGGTGCAGTACGGCCGAGCCCTTGAGCCCGCGAACGATGGCGGCGCCCTGGCCGGGGGTGGTCTGCTGCAGGCTGACGCCCGCCAGGTCGCGCAGTGCATCCGTTGTCAGCTTTTGCGCGATGACCGTGTCGCGGTCGACGGTCGCGACGGGCGCGGACACCTCGTCGATGCCGACAGGCCGACGTGTGGCGACCACCGTAATCTCGTCGACGGCATCGGCATCCGCGGTGGCCGTCGCCGGCAGGGCTGCTACAACCGCAATCGCAATAAGAATCTGTTGTTGAATCAAGCGGGTACGTCCTTGTTCCTATTTTCGAGCGGGTGCTTCATTTGCACAATGCCATGCTAGACTTGCCCGGTCCAAAATCGTTCCATGGCTTGGGAGCTGCATCGGCAATGTCAAAACTGATCCGCGAACTACGGCGCCGCGAAGTATTTCGTACCGCCGGTCTCTACGTCGGTGTGGCGTGGATTCTAATCGAAGCGGCCAGCGTCTTCCTGCCTGCGTTCGACGCACCCGACTGGGTCATGCGCGCGCTGATCATCGTGGCAATCGTCGGTTTGCCGATCGTCGTGGTGCTTGCCTGGGTCTACGACATCACGGAAGACGGTATCGAGGTGCAGCGCGACCCCACGGATACCGTGGTATTGCCCTTTGGCGGTCGCAAGATGGACTTCATGGTCATCGGGTTGCTGTCGCTCGCGCTGGTCGTGTCGCTGTACCTGAATTTCGCCGGTGATGAAACCGACGGCGACGCCGCCGTCAGCCCGATATCGGTACTCATCGCGGATTTCGACAATCGCACCGGGGATGCGCTCTTCGATGGCACGCTCGAGCAAGCGCTGCAGATCGGCATCGAGAGTGCCCCGTTTATCGCCGGTTACCGGCGTGACTCGGCGGTCAGGCTGGCGAAAACGCTGGACGAGTCGAACTCGGTGCTGGACGAAGCGACAGCGAGACTCATCGCCGTGCGTGAAGGCATCAAGCTCGTCATGGCCGGGTCGATTGAGGAAAGCGACGGCGAATACCGGCTGTACGTGCGCGCCCTGGATCCCAAGGGCGGCGAAGTACTGGCTAGCGCGACCGTCGATGCGGACAACAAGCTCGAAGTGCTGACGGCCATCGGTACGCTGTCCGGCGATCTCCGGGAAGAACTTGGCGACAAACATCTGGACCGGGCGCGATTGGTATCCAGCGAGACGTTCACAGCGAAGAACCTCGAGGCGGCACAGGCGTATGCGAGAGCGCAGTCGCTGCAATACAACGGCAAGTATGACGAGGCGATGTCTTTCTACCGGCAGGCGCTCGAGTTCGATCCGAACTTCGGGAGGGCCTATTCAGGGCTGGCGTTGAGTGCGCATGCGCTGGGGCAGACCGAGCAGGCGGAGGAACTCTGGAAGAAGGCGTTGAGTACCCTCGGTACGATGACGGAGCGCGAACGTCTGCGGACGCTGGGGCTGTACTACTCCATCGTTACGCGGAATTTCGAGAAGGCGATCGAGACGTACGAGCAACTGGTTGAGAAATACCCCGCCGACGATACGGCCCACAACGGGCTGGCCGTGCAGTACTTCTACTCGCTGAATTTCCAGAAGGCGCTGGAGGCCGGCGGCATACTGCTGGATATCTACCCGAACAGCGTCATGGGTCGTTCGAACTACGCGTTGTACGCGATGTACGCGACGGACTTCGCGACGGCCGTCGCAGAAGCGGAAAAAGTTCGCGCGCTTGACGAAAATTACTTCAAAGCCTGGTTGCCAATCGCGATCGAGGCCTTGTCCGCTGGCGATATCGGCGCGGCACGCGCCGCGTATGCGCAAATGGAGCCCGCGGGTGTTCGCGGCGAGTTGACCGCTTACCTGGGACTTGCGGACGCGGCATTGTTCGGCGGCGACTTCGAAACGGCTCGCTCACGGTACGAGTCAGGCATCGCCCTGGCGCAAACCGCCGGAAGCCAGTACTTCGAGGCAAGCCTGCGCATCGGGCTCGCCGAGGTCATGTTGCTGCAAAACGAGAGCGATAACGACATTGCCGCCGCACTGGTTGAAGCTGTCGAGACAGCGGGTGGCCTTTCCCGCGAGGTGCCGGCTGCGCTGATGTACCTGGCCATCGGCGATACGGACGCTGCCCGACTCATCGCCAACAAGCTGAAGTCGAACCTGCAGCCGCAGAATCGCGCGTATGCTGCGCTCATCGACGGCAGGGTGGCACTGGCCGCCGGCGACGCGGTGGCCGCGCTCGATT
>JAOUNK010000143.1 GCA_029881015.1 Gammaproteobacteria bacterium
TTGCACAAGGCCGAAAACGACGGTCGCTGTGCGGCTCTTCTTAAGCTTCGTGGCCTCGTCCGGTTCGCGAGCCGCAAGCGGCAGGTAAATGTCGTTGATAAATGCGGCCGCCGATGAGTTCAGGGAACTCGAGAGCGTCGACATGGCGGCGGCAAATACCGCGGCCAGCGTAAGTCCCAGGAGCCCGATCGGCATGTAGTGAACGATGAAGTAGGCAAACTGCTGGTCGTTCCTGATGTCCACATCGCCCTGGAGGCCCGCCAGACCAACCCCGATCAGCAGGAAGATCCCGAACTGCAGCATCACGATAAAGCCGCTCAGGCCGAGTGCCAGGGCCGCCTGGCCCTGGCCTTTTGCCGACAGGTAGCGCTGTACCATCATCTGGTCCGTCCCGTGCGTGGCGGCGGTCAGGAACGCGCCGCCGGCAAGGCCGGCCCAGAACGTCATGCCCGGCTTGGTAAGGCTCATATCGAAGTCGAAGATACGCAGCTTGTTCTCGTCCTGAGCGAACTGCAGCAATGCGTCGAAACCTCCGGGTGCGGTATCGACGATGATGCTCGCTGCAGCCGCTGCGCCGAGCATGTAGATCACGAACTGGATGCAATCGTTCCAGATGACCGATCGCGCTCCGCCGATGAACGTATAGAGAATCGTGACGACACCGATAAACACGACGCTGAGATTCAGATCGAGCCCGAGCACGATCTGCAGCACCAGCGCAGTAAGAAACAGCCGCAATGCGTCGCTGGCGTTGCGCGTCAGCAGGAACAGGCTCGACACGAGGCGGCGGCTCACGGTGCCGAAGCGAGTCTCGAGAACTTCGTAAGCCGTGAACGGTTTGCCGCGAAAATACAGGGGTAGCAGGATGAAGATGACGCCGAGGCGGCCGACGATATAGCCGATCGTAATCTGCAGGAACGTCAGGTTGCCACCGGCCGCCGCCGCGAGCCCGGGAATCGAAAGAAACGTGACCGTGCTGGTTTCGGTGGCGACGATCGAGAGCAACAAGGCGCCCCAGGGCAGCGAACGGTCACCGAGAAAGTAGCGCGTTGCCGATTGTTTGCCACGGCCGACCCAGACCCCAAACGCGAGGACCGCCAGCATGTAACCAACGACGATCGCCGCGTCGATGCCACCGATGTTAATCGTCACGCGTGCTCTCCAGCGTGACCGGGTCGTGATAGCGACGCGCCTCAAACGCCGCGACGTCGCCGTTCGCCGTCATGATCGGGAACAGGTAGACCGGTTCGAGCTGCGCGCGCCACGTGCCGGCGTCACTGCGAACGACGCGCACGGCCACGTGTCCGTAGTGCTTGCCGCCATCCAGCAAGCGGCCGTCGTCGCTCCACTGTTCGGGCGCATCTTCGTGCGCGAGAAAGACGCGGTGCGGGTTGACGGCGAGCGGGTCCGGCCCGCGCAGCCCGTCCCCGCCAATGCCGACATCCATGAAATGAACGGCATGGTCCACTTCCGCGCCGTCACCGGTCTGCTCGCGGCCACGCACGATCGAGTACTCGTACATCTCGTCGTGCCCGTTGAACACGGCGTCCACGCCGTAGCGCAGGAACAGCGGCGTCAGCACATCCAGCGGCATGCCCGAGGCGAAGTTTTCGCCTTCCCCGGTACCGGGCGGGCGTCCATGAATGCCGGATGTGTAGGGCGCGGGGTGAAACAGGACGAACGTAAACGCTTTCTCCCGCTGCGCCCGCGCGAGTTCCTTTTCCAGCCACTGCCATTGTGCCGAGCCCGGTTGCCAGTCCGGCGCGGTGCTGTCGAGATACCAGTTCGTGTCGGTGGCCGATCGTTCGGGCGTGCCATTGTTCGTATCGATCGCTATGACCGCGACCGGGCCATGGTCATGGGCGTAGTAGGCCGGGCGGTTGAAATAGGTCCGGTACTTCGCCAGGGCACGCGCTGTGCCGGAGACGCCATAGCCGCCGAGGTCGCCCGGTCCGCCGTAGTAGTCGTGGTTGCCGAGCGCGGGTACGATCGGCACGGATGCGGCCAGGGCGGCATTGTGCCGCCAGAACTCGTCCCAGTCGCGCTGCTCACCCCCTGATTCGACAAGATCGCCGGCGATCGCGACAAAATCGGGTCTTTTTGCCGAAATTTCGGCAAGGTTTGCCCGGTAGCCTGTTGTCTGGTCGACCGGGTACCGGCGCTCGTTCCCGGCGCCGTGTTGCGCCGCCGACCAGCGCGCCCGTTTGCCGGTCGATTCGGGCTCGGTTTCGCTGTCTGCGTATACAACGAAATGCACCGCGTCCTCCGCCGGTGTGCGTACGTTGACCGCTGCCGTCTCGCCGTTCTGCTGCACCGCGATCGTGTAATCCTCGCCGGGCTGCAGCCCGGTCAGGGTCGCCGTCTGCTGCCATGGCGGAAACCCTGCTCCATCCAGTCTCGCGAACTCCGCGAGGTGATACGCGAGTTCGCAGGCATGGCGCGGTGGCGATACCTCGACCGCGATCCTGTCATCGGCCAGCAGCGTGACGGCGCCCGGGGTTGCGTGTTCCGAAAACCAGCTGATCGTCGCCGCAGCCGCCGTGACGTCCTGCAGGTAAGGCGTGACGCGAAATGCGCTGCCGGCGGTCGCCGCGTGTGTGCGTGCGTTACTGGCGTAGGCGGCCACGCGGCGGTGCCAACCTTCCAGCCAGCGTGCCTCGTTGCGCTCCGGCGGGGCGTTGGCGACGCGCAGGGCAAGCCGCCCGGCCGCCGCGTTCGCGAACTGTTCCACGAGGCTCGTGTTCGTCATGTCCGGCCGTGCCGCAACGTCACGCAGCACCTGCACGAGCCCCCAGCCCTCGCCCGCATAGCGTTCGCGTGGATTGCTGCCGAGACCCTTGAAGTTGTAATAGTCGATGACCGCGAAGAGGCCCTCCGGACTCGCCAGCAGCCGGTGCAACAACTCCGTGAGGACTGCCTTGTCGCCGTCGTCCAGTTCGAGCGCATTCCAGCGCGCGTTGAAACTCGCCACGATGTATTGCGCCTGCTGCGGCGCCGTATTCGCCAGCCAATCCCTGAGCGCTGCCATGCGTGGCGTGTCGCGCGCGGCATCGAATGCGGCTTTGTCGGCCCAGGGTGCCGCAGGAACAGCCGGGGTACGCAGCCACTCGGGCACCGGGGAGCAGGCATCCGCATGCTCCCTCACGTAGGCGAGCATGGTCGGAAACGACTCATCAAACGGCGCGTCGACATGCTCGGGAAACCAGATGAAGTGCCCGATGCCCAGCGACGGGAAGTCCTCGCCGTCGTTCCAGTGCGCCAGGTACTCGAGCTTGCCGTTGGTTTCGTTCCGGAAAATCTGCGCCGCGATCCAGTAATAGTCAGCAGCGGCCAGCGCCGGCATCTCCAGCCGCGGGTCCGCCGTGCGTGAACAGGCGGCGACGAGCAGCAGCACGAGCAGCAGCGAGTGGCGCAGCGCCCCGCCTAAGAAAAAAGCGCCATGCTCCGGCCATCCCCGGGGGACGGGGTCAGGCCGGTGCATGACGCATTTTCATTCCACAAAGAACGTATTGGCGGGTTCTTACTGGAACTGGTACTTCACGGCGAGCTGGATACGGCGTGGCTTGTAATAGCTATCCGGCTGTCCGTAACCGGAGTCATTGACATCGCGGTGGATGTTGTAGCCGGTCTGTTTGTCGAACACATTGTAGATGTCCGCACGCAACTGGATGTTGTGCGCGTCACCGATCCTGAAATTGTGCGTGTAGTTCAGGTCGAGCTGGTAGTGGTCATCCGACGTGCGTGAACCTGCCGGCTCAGCGTACTTGATGGTGTCACTGGAACTGCTCGTCTGGCTTGCATACACGAACCTGTCCCAGGTCTCCCAGGGCTCACCCGACTGGTACACGAGGTAGGCGCCGGCACGGCCGTCCCAGGGGAACTGGTAGTAGCCGTAGAGCTTCAGCATATGGCGCCGGTCGCCGCCGAGGTTACCGTATTTCAGGTTCCAGAGCTGGCGACCTGCACCGTCGGCAATGTTCGACGAACCGATGAAAATTGCCTGGTCGTTGTTCGTCGTCGTGACGTCCTGGTCGAAATTGCCGTAGTAATGGCTCCAGGTGTACGAACCGCGAACGAACCAGTTCTCGTGGTTCCAGTCTGCCTCGAAGCTGGCTTCCCAGAACTTGTTCTTGCCGCCATCGAGCTGCGCGATGACGAAGGACGAACCGCCGATTTCAGCACGAATTGCGTCGAGATTCGGGACGTAGAGCTCGGCCGGAACGCCCGGAGGCAAGGGCTCACCCGGGTGCGGGTAGTTAATGCGATCCGCATTACCCGTGTCTTCCCAGAAGTTTGTCGCGATACGGTGACGCACGTGCGCTCGGAAGGCGAGCTCATCGGAGAAGTCCTTGGTGATACCGGCGAGGAATTCTTCGGTAAGGCGCGGCTCAAGACCGTCCTGGAACCACTTGCCCGATGACGAATCGACGTTTTCGCTCTCGATGAAGTTGCCGTTGGCATCGAAAAACACGTCGATGCGGCTGCGCAGGTTACGATCCCAGGAGGCCGCGCGCGCGAGCGACGATGCCGACGGGTTGTAGCGTGCGTAGTTCAGGTAGAACGATGCCGTGTCCGAGAAGTCCCAGGTCATGCCGAGACGCGGCTGGATCATGTCTTCCCAGTCCACTTCGTACATCTTGTAGGGCGTACCCGGCGATTGCATCAGGCCGGTCAGCGTGTTCATGCCGGTGGTATCCGGTGCCAGCCCCTGCCCATACAGGATATCGTTACTGATCAGGACACCGACATTCCACGTGAAGTCACCCTTGGTTATGGTGTCGTTGATCTCGATGCTCTGCAGCTCCGAGCTGGAATAGATCGACGGGATGAGGTCTTCGCCGGTCGGGCTGAGCAAGGATTGCTGCTGCACGCGCGCGACGAAGTACGCCGGCGTGCCGTTTGGCGAATTGGTGACACCGCCCAGGATATCCACAAGGCCCCAACCGTTCGAACGGCGCGCGAGATCTTCCGCCACTTCCATCCACTGGTAGCCAAAATGCAGGTCATGTGTCGCATCGCCGATGTACAGCGTATGGTCGAACGCGACCTCGAAGCTCTCGCGCGTATAGACCGTGCTGTCGATCTGGTGGTAACCGCCGACGGCGCCACCGCCGAGAACCGGGTCATGGCTGTATTGCGCAACATACGGTGCAATAAAGTTGTTGAAGTCGATGTCGGCCTGCGTGGTCGGGGTGCGGAACAGCGGGATATCGATATACCCCATCTGGTCGAGGTTCGCGATGTCCAGTGATCCGCCCTGCTGCGGGATGAACCCGAACAGGTTGTCCGGCCTGGAAGAACCCGTGTCTTCCCAGTCGATGTACTTGAAGCTCAGCGAGCTGTCGTCAGTGACGATCCAGGAGCCCTCGAGGATCAGGATGTCCTGTGTCGCCGACGAGCCCACCGATACGGAAGGGTGCTCGAACTGGCCAATGCTCTCGTTCTTGTTCTCGCGATCCGACGTGCGATAACTGGCATCCAGAAGAATATTGTCGGTGGGCGAGAACGTCAGCTTGGCGAAGTACTCGTCGCGCGTGCTGTCGAAGTTGCCGATCGCGCCGTAGGCATTGGAGGAATTGTCGCGTGTGCGTTCCGGCGCGTAGTACGACGTGTAGAAGTACAGCCGGTCGCGCAACAGCGGACCGCCGAAATTGGCGACGACCCAGGTACGATCTTCATCGAATTCGAGCGAGCTGCCCGTATCCTGGTCGGCGGTCAAACCGCTTGACTGTACCTGGTAGCTGACCTCGGCCTTGAACTCGTCCGTGCCGCGTTTCGAGATCGTGTTCATCGTAAAGCCGCCCGAGCGGTTGAACCCGACCGCTTTGGCGCCACCGCGAACGACGGACACCTGCGCGATGTCGTGTGAGGACGGCTCACTCGCCAGGACGCCGAACAAGGGCAAGGATACGTCCACGCCGTCGAACAGGTAGACGTTGTCCTGACCGGAACCGCCGGCGCTCGGTCCACGTACGTCGAGTTCCGAATACTGAACGCCCGGGATGAGCTTCATGATGTCGCGGTAATCCTGCCCGACCGGGATGGCATCGATGGTACTGGCGCTGATTGCGTCGCTCAACGAGCCCTGGCCCGCATCGACCGCAAGCTGCTCGCCCGTAACGACGATTTCTTCCATTGCTCCACCGGACACGATATTCAGTTCGGCGGTTTGCTGCAGCAGAACCAGCACATTGCGCGTCTGCGAGCTGCCGTCCGGCAGCGTGAACTCGACGGTGTATTGGCCTGGCGGCAGGAGGCGGATGCGGTAGCGGCCGTTGTCGGCCGAAGTGGTCGAGCGCGGCTGCGGCAGGACATTACTGCTGGCCTCGACCGTGACGCCGCTGATGCCGTTGCCGCTGGCATCGGTGACGAAGCCTGTGATGTCACCCGACTGTTGAGCCTGGGCCGGCACGGCGAAGAACGCCATGACGGCACCAAGCGCGAGAATACTGAAAAAGGATTGGCGCGAGCGCCCCGAAGAAACCGAGCGGTTCCCACTTCTGAACAAGGTCATGTTTTGTCCCCCTGAGCTGGATGGTTTTCTTGACTATGACAGCCTTGTACGGCATAAAATATCATTGAGAGGGAAAAAGTAAAGAATTATTTATTCCTACTCCGAATTCTCCTACAACGACTGATACCAAGCCGATGCCATTCCGTACGACTACCTTTCTTATCATAATCGTCGTTGTGCTTTCTATCTCCGGTTGCGGCAGCACGCTCGTCCATGAGTCGGCCAACCAGAACAGCCGCGTCAGCATCATCGTCATCCACCACACGGCGATCGATTTTGACACGTCCTTAAGGACACTGACGGAACCGTCATCGCGTCCCGTGAGCGCGCATTACCTGATCCCGGAGCCTGACGACCGGTCCTACCAGCGCTCGAAGCTCAAGGTCCTGAGACTCGTCGACGAGGACCGCCGCGCCTGGCATGCCGGGACGAGTCACTGGGCCGGCAAGAGTGGCCTCAACGATCAGTCGATCGGCATCGAGCTCGTCAACACAAGCTGGTGTCATGCGAGCGCAACCCAGCTCGATGCAAATACCGGTGCCCCGAAACGTTTTTGCTTCTTTCCTGACTTTCCCGACGGGCAGATTGCGTTGCTGGTCGAGTTGCTCGCGGAGATCCTGGAGCGCCATCCGGACATCCGGCCGACACACATCGTCGGGCATTCGGATATCGCCCCGGACCGCAAGGTAGACCCGGGCCCGCGCTTTCCGTGGCAACGCCTGGCGCGCCTCGGCTATGGCGCCTGGTACGACAATGCGACGGTTCTCAAGTACTGGGAGCGTTTTCTCGCCGCGCCGCTCCCGCTATCGAACATCCAGCGTGGGCTCGCCGTCTACGGCTACGACATCGAGGTGACCGGCGAGCCCGACGAGCAAACGCGCAATGTCGTGCGTGCATTCCAGCTGCACTTCCGGCCAGAGGAAGTCACGCGCGAGGTGAGCGTGGAGACCGCGGCTATACTGTTCGCGCTCATCGAAAAATATTACCCCGAGCAGCTCGAGGAACTGCTGCTCGTCGACGCGCCGGTCGTGCCGGACGAAGCATTGCCGACACCACCCGCCGATCCATCAATCGAGACGACATCATGAAGATTAAGGGCTACAAGCTTGGCAAACTGAAAGTTCCCCTCAAGCCGCCCTTCAAGACCGCGTTGCGCAGCGTGGACCACATGGAAGATGTAGTACTTATCCTCGAGACGGACAGCGGGCACCGCGGGTATGGCAGCGCGCCAGCCACGGCCGTCATCACGGGCGAGACCCACGGCTCGATTATCGAAGCGATTCGGACCGTCATCCTGCCGGCAATCCTGGGCGAGGACGTCCGCAACCTGAATCACATTGTCGACCTTGTCCAGGCGTCGATGTTCAAGAACTTCAGCGCCAAGGCCGCCGTCGAGATTGCCGTGTACGACCTGTTTGCGCAGTCCTTCAATGCGCCCCTGTACCAGATCCTCGGTGGCGGCGAACCCGTGCTGTCTACCGATATCACGATCAGCGTCGATTACATCGACAAGATGGTGCAGGACGCCATCGCCGCGGTCGATGCAGGATTCGAGGCGCTCAAGATCAAGGTCGGCAAGGACCTGAGCGTGGACATCGCACGCGTCAAGGCCATTTACGCGGCGGTCAGCGACAGGGCGCTGTTACGCCTCGATGCCAACCAGGGGTGGACGCCGAAGCAAACCGTCAGCGCCCTGCGGGAACTCGAGAGCAGCGGTATCCAGCTTGAATTTGCCGAGCAACCCGTACGCGGCAACGATGTCGAGGGCATGAAATACGTCACCGAGCGTGTGTCGACGCCGGTCATGGCGGACGAGAGTACGTTCGGGCCACA
>JAOUNK010000144.1 GCA_029881015.1 Gammaproteobacteria bacterium
GTCACGGACAGCGGCGGCAGTCCCGAGCTCGTTGAAGATGGCGTTTCCGGGTTCGTCGTGCCACCCAGGGACGCCCAGGGACTGGCCGATGCGATCGAAAAACTCTATCGCGACAACGAGTTGCGGCAACGAATGGGTAAGGCAGCACGTGAACGCATTGCAACGGCGTTCCGAAATGAAGACACTGTCAGGAAGACGATTGCCCTGTACAAGGAACTCGTGCCAGATCCGGATTAGCTCGACCAGGAGGCGGACCAGGTCATGCCAGCGCAAGTAGAACGCAAGCACGAAGAAATGCCCTTTGTGGCACCCTGCAGAAAGCTCTCGCCGTGGGCCCCGTTTCGCTGGGTGCGGCTCGGCATCAGGGACCTGGTGCGGGCACCGCAACATAGCATGGCCTATGGCCTGACCGTTGCCCTCCTGATCGGTATCGTCTGCCTGCTTGCCTGGTTCCGTGGCAGCCAGTGGTTCATGTTCGCGATGATCGGTGGCTTCGTATTCCTGGCCCCGCTTACCTGCATCGGTCTCTACGCGATCAGCGCGCAGCTCGAGCGCGGCCAGCAACCGCTCATGGCACGCAGCGCCAGAGCCGCCTGGAAACGCCACTTCGGCAACGAGATGATCTTCGCCCTGGCGCTACTCGTGATCTTTCTTGTCTGGGCGCGTGCTGCCGTCATGGTCAGCGTCTTCTTCCCCACCGATGGCAATCCCTCTTTCAACGACTGGTTGATGTACCTCGGGTTCGGCTCGGCTGTCGGCGCCGTCTTCGCGGCGGTTACATTTTCGGCGAGCGCGTTCTCACTGCCCATGATCATGCATCGCAACGTTGACAGTATTACGGCCATCGTTACCTCGATCAACGCCGTTCTAAGAAACAAGCGCGCCATGATTATCTGGTTGTCGATCATCGTCCTGTCGTTGCTGGTCGGTGTTGCCACGGCCTTCGTCGGCCTGATCGTCATCGTGCCGGTCATTGGCTACGCTGCGTGGCATGGCTACCTCGAAACGATTGTCGCCGACGATTTTCCGCGACACGACAACGGCATAACGTCGGTGCCACGTTCGGCGGCGGCCGAGGGCAGTGAGCAACCCTGATGAAAGTCGAGAACCCGACATCACGCGACATCGCGGAACTCGCGGGAGTCTCACAGGCAACGGTCTCGCGGGCCCTGCGCAATTCGCCGTTGGTTCGCGCCGACACCCGCGAGAGAATCCAGAAGATTGCGCGCGACCTCAACTATTTTGTCAACCGCAATGCCGCGGGACTGCGGACGCAGCAGAGCAACACGATCGCGTTGCTCCTCTTCGATGAAACCGAGGGCGAAGACGCGCAGATCAACCCGTTCTTTCTGTCGATGCTCGGCTACATCACGCGCGCGGCGGCCGGACTCGGCTACGACGTGCTCATCTCGATGCAACAACTGACCGACGACTGGCATATCGAGTACCAGGCAAGCAATCGCGCAGACGGCCTCATCCTGCTCGGCTACGGCGATTACGTGAAATATCACGAGAAGCTCTCGGCACTGGCGCGCGCCAATACACGCTTCACGATCTGGGGCCCAAGGATCGACGATCAGCCCGGACACTCGATTGGCTGCGACAACGTCGACGGTGGCTACAAGGCAACGCGCCACCTGCTCGACCAGGGCCGCAAGCGCATCGCCTTGCTGGGCAGTACGTCCCGGCGGTCGCCGGAACTGGCCTCCCGGTATGACGGTTATTGCAAGGCGCTCCACGAGGCAGGCATCGAGCTCGTCGACAACCTGCGGGTCGATGCGATGAGCTCCGAAGGAGAAGGTTATCGAGCCGTTCTCACCCTGCTCGCACGCGGCGAAGCATTCGATGCCATATTCGCGGTCACGGACGTGATCGCGATCGACGCCATGCGAGCGCTCGAGGACAACGGGTACGCTGTTCCGGCGGACGTCGCGGTAGTCGGCTTCGACGACATATCGCTCGCCGGGCATGTCACACCGGCCCTGACGACGGTACGCCAGGATATTCGACAGGCCGCCGAAGCCCTCGTGCACGGCATCGTCGGCCTTATCGAGGGTACGCCGGTCGAGTCCTCCCTGATGGTGCCCCGCCTTGTCGTCAGGGCATCGTGCGGCGCGCTTTAGCCTGAAGCCGATCCAACTCGCCCAGCAGCCGGGTATTCGTCACTGGCTGCTCGAACAGCAACACGCGTACACCGTGCGGCGGCACGCTGACCGATAAGCTCGCGTCATCGTCCTCGACCAGCAAACTCGCGCCCGTGACGGCATCGGTCCACGTGCCGGCACTCAGGCGTTGTGTCACGTCAACAGCGGTCGTGCCGTCACCCTTGTTAAGTATGACCAGCGCTGTTTGCGCGGCTCCTTGTTTCTCATACACGCGGAAGAACACGGCGATATCGTCTCGCAGCAATGCGTTGACCTGCAGGCCCCTCTGCAGCGCCACCGAGTTCTTGCGGATATTCGCGATGCGGGTCAGTGCGGCATGAATCGGATGCGATTTCGCTCGGTCGACGTTTTCCTGGCCGAAGTAGTTGCGGTTGCCGGTGTGCTCGTTGGTTCCCGCCTGGAAGCCGATCTCCGAACCATAGTAGACGACAGGTATACCGCGACTCGTAAACAGCCAGTTATTGGCATCGATGAAACCGTTCTGGTCAGCTGCCATCCTGTCCATGTCGTGATTGTCGTAGAACGTCATCAGGTTATAAGGATTGTCGTACAGGCCTGAATCCAGGTGCAGGTAGGCGGACAGTTCGCCGTAACCCGCACCGTCCGCAAATACGCGGTTCATCGCCTGCTTGCCCGGGAAATCGAGGACGCTGATTCGCCCGTTCTCCGGCCAGGTGTTCGGCGCGATGCCGGCGGCGTCATAGTCGAAATTCTCCGCGAACATGAAGAGTCCCGGGCGTTTTTCACGGATCCGGTCGCTGAACGCCTTCCAGTACGCGTGTGGCATGTGCGCAATCGTATCGATACGAAACGCCGCAACGCCCTGGTCCAGCCACTGTGAGTAGGCAGCCACGAAGTACTCGAGCACGTCGGGGTTATCCTGGTTCAGGTCGGATAACTCGCCCAGCCCAGGCTCCCGGTTGTAGAACGCGTGCAGCGGATTCTCTGCGTCCAGTTGTGTTGGATGCAGGTTCTGGTGATCCGCGACCAGCTCGCCAGCAGCGTCATAAAGCTCACCGAACTTCGGTTGGTCTGCGGGCATCGTGTAGGCGGGCGAACCATGGTTGCAGACGACGTCGAGGACGTACTTCAGTTCGTATTCGTTGCGAAGCGCTCGCGTGAAGCCCGCGAAGTCGAGCCCGTCCGACACGAGGTGTTCGTCGACCTCGAAGAAGTTAACGCCCCAGTAGCCATGAAACCCGGACTTGCCGCGGTCACCGCCCGGCCCGCGGCCCGGCACATGGCTTCCGGTGAACGCCTCGTCCGGATTGTCGACGATCGGCGTGGTCCAGACCGCCGTGAACCCCATGTCCGCGATGTACCGGGCGTTGTCCAATACGCCTTTGAAGTCACCACCGAGATAGCCCATGTTGGCAGGTTCGTAGCCGGGCACGTGAATCGGTCGGTCGAAGCTGCGTGTCTCCGGACCACCGCCCTGCTCCGGGTAGTTGTTGGCCGGATCTCCATCGACAAAGCGATCGGTCAGGAGAAAATACACAGCCTCGGACGCGAAGGGTTCCAGCGTGCCAAAGTACTCGCGTGGCGAATCGTCCGCGCCGGGCGCCGCCGCACAGGCTCCAAGCAACGTGGCGCAGGCAATGACCGAAAAACGCTTCATGCCGCGGGTTCCGCCGACTTGTCGACGAGCAGCGTCACCGCACCGGCGATCAGCAGGGACACGCCGCCGATGACCAGGCCGAAGATCGGCTGGAGATCGAACAACTCGCGCAGCAGCAGGCCGAGAATACTCGCCGCGACCAGCTGGGGAATCACGATGAAAAAGTTGAAGATGCCCATGTACACACCCATCTTGTGAGACGGCAGGTTGTTGGACAGCAGCGCATAGGGAAGTGACAGGATCGACGCCCAGGCGAAGCCGACACCAACCATCGGGATGAGCAGCAGGTAGGGATCTCTTATGAAGTAGAAACTGATCAACCCAAGCCCGCCAAGGGCGAGGTTGACGAGGTGACTCATACGGCAACCCAGGCGATTGGCGGCAAACGGGATCACGACGGCCGCCAGCGCCGCGAACAGGTTGTAGGAGCCGAACAGCACGCCATTCCAGTCCGCACCGTCGTTGTACGCGGCCGATGTGACGTCGGTCGCGCCAAAGTGGTAGCTGGTTACGGCGGACGTCCCGTAGATCCACATGGCGAACATCGCGAACCACGAGAAGAACTGCACGACCGCGAGCTGCCGCATGGCGCGTGGCATGTGAAACAGGTCATGCATGATTTCGTAGAAGCCGTTGCTCGTCGCTCCCTTGTTCTGAAACAGGGCCACGAGAATCTGAAACACGCCGAAAACCGCGATGCCGCCGGCAAGAATGTAGAGCTCCTTGTCGAGGCCGCCCCGGGTGATCCAGAGCAGAAACAACGCCCCGACAAGCAGCCACACAATCCCGCCGTTGCGATATTTCGATGCCGCCCGCAATGACGTGTCGTCGACCACGTGATCGGCTGGACGTGCAGCGTCGAATTCGGCGAGCTGTTCGGGCGAGTACTCCCGGGTGCTGAACACAGTCCATGACACCGCCAGCAGGAAGGCCGCACCGCCGACGTAGAATGCAATCTTGACGGATTCCGGGATCTCTCCGGCCGCGGCCGTATTACTGATGTCGAGCCAGTTGGTCATGACCCATGGCAGCGCGGATGCAATGACCGCGCCGATGCCGATGAAGAACGTCTGCATCGCGAACCCGGACGTGCGTTGCTTCTCGGGAAGCATGTCGCCCACGAACGCCCGGAACGGCTCCATGGACACATTGATGCTGGCATCCATGATCCACAGCATGCCGGCGGCAAACCACAGGTACGGGGAGTTCGGCATGACGAACAGTGCCAGCGACGCGAGAATCGCACCGACGAGGAAGTAGGGGCGCCGACGACCGAGACTGTTCCAGGTCCGGTCGCTCATGTAGCCGATGATAGGCTGCACGATCAGCCCGGTCAGTGGCGCCGCGACCCAGAGGATAGGGATCTCGTCGACCGACGCGCCCAGGGTCTGGAAGATCCGGCTGACGTTGGCATTCTGGAGCGCGAATCCCATCTGGATACCCAGGAATCCGAAACACATGTTCCAGATTTGCCAAAAACTTAAGACGGGCTTTTGTTTCATTCTTCTATTGCCTCTTCTTGTGGCCTGAATCGGATCGCAGTCCCACCCCCGGCGGCCAGTTGCAGTTCAAGCGTGGAATCCCGCGTGAGTAACTTGCGTTCGATTGCAATCGCGTATGGTTTATCTTCCCAGTGCGCCGCATCGCCGTCACTATAAATCTCGCCAACGTACGTGATGCCGTCGTCGAGCATGGTCAGTGGCACCGACACCTTGCGCGCTTCCTCGTCGGTGATCGCTCCCAGGTACCAGTCCGCGCCGCCGCGCTCACGCCGCGCGACGACGACAAAGTCGCCGACCACACCGTCGAGGGCAATGGATTCTTCCCAGTCGGTCGGCACATCGACGATAAACTGAAAGGCGTCGGGCCGTGCCATGTAGTGCTCCGGCAGGTCGGGAACCATTTGCATCGGACTGTACAGCACAACATACAGTGCGAGCTGCTTCGCGAGTGTCGTCTGGATGCGCTTCTGCATGCCTTCGCGAACCGGGTGCAGGTCAAACATGCCGGGCGTGAAGTCCATCGGCCCGCCGAGCATTCGGGTATGCGCCAGGATCACCGTGTGCTCGGGCGGATTCGGCACCTGGCCCCAGATGGCGAACTCCTGTCCGCGCGATCCTTCCCGGGTCAGCCAGTTCGGATACGTACGACGCAGACCCGTGTCCTTGACGGGCTCGTGCGTATTGACCGCCACGCGGCGCCTGGCGGCTGCCCGTACGTTGCGCAACAGGTGGTCGACATGGTACTGGCTGTCGTGCCACACATGCGCTTCCTCGCCGTTCGCCCCAAGACCCAGCAACCGGCCTGCATCGGCGACATAACCTGTCTTTACCTGGGGAATCCCGGCGCGCGCCAACACATCCAGCGCAGCGTCCATCTGGGCCTCGTAGGACAGCACGTCGCCGTAGGTCTCGTGGTGACCGATCAGGTACACCCCGCGCTCGCGCGCATAGGCGGCAACGCCCTCGAGATCGAAATCGTCGTAGGCTTCGGTGTAGCTGAACGGCCCGTGCCAGCCCTGGTTCCACCCCTCCACGAGCACACCCTCGAAACCGTGGTCCGCGGCGAAGTCGATGTACTGCTTTGCGTTCTCGGTGGTCGCGCCGTGACGCGGCCCGTCCTCCCAGGTCTTGAGTCCGAGGTGCATCTCCCACCAGATACCCACGTACTTGCCCGGCCGAACCCAGGACACGTCGCCGAGGGCATTCGGCTCATTGAGATTCAGGACCAGGTCCGAGTTCAGAAGCCCGCTGGCGTCATCGGCGATCTGGATCGTGCGCCAGGGTGTCGCGAACGGTCGCGTCGTGCTTACGGCAATACCGCCCGACCAGGGGCGCAGCCTGGTCCGAAAACCACCGCTTGCCGTTGGCGTCAGCGCGTAGGCAGCATAGCCGACGAGCGCTGCCTCGTGAACGGCGACGTGCAGGCCGTCATCCCTGACTACGGTCACGGGCGTGTGGGCGGCGCCCATGTCCCCGAGTGGCGTTTTCTCGTACAGGTGCTCATAGCGGACCTTGCCGTCCGCCGGTTGCCACCAGGCTGATGCCGGGCCTTCCAGGTTGATCTCGGTCAACTCGGCCCTGATCGCGACCGGCCCGTCGCCGTCCACTTCGTAGCGGAACCCCGTTCCATCATCGAAGACCCTGATGCGCACCCGGAAATCCGCGCCCTCCGCGCTCGCCAGGCTGACGAGCATCTCGTTGTGCCGGTCGCGCACGACGCGGCGCTCGCCCCAGGGCTGCTCCCAGGTCTCGTCGTACGTTGCGCGCTCGATGGCCGCGATTCGATACCGGGCCTCACCGGTTCCGCCCTCGAGGAACTCGATGCCCAGCCGGGACCAGCCAACGATACTCTTGCCCCGGTAACGTATCTCGTACCCGGGGCGACCCCGGGTATCGATACTGACACTGACCTCGATGGCACCGTCGGGCGAGTACACGCCGGCCGACGGGAAGCAGCCCGCGATCAACAGCGTGATGACGGTGAACAGCGTCGCGGCCGCGCCTATTGTGGGGAGTCGTCCTGGCATTCGGTCGATTCTAGCAATTCACTGAATTTCAACGGGCGTCCTGCAAACGTATTCATCCCCGGAAATAGCCCCAAATGCTTATATTTGTTCCCCCAGACCAAGGTGGCGACATGAAACGAAACCTCGTAATTGCGACCGGGCTCCTGCTACTTGCGGCCTGTTCGGCGGATGAATCACACACCTTGGCCGACGACGGCATCGATCGCGTTGAACCGCCGTTCTGGTGGGCCGGGTTCGAACATCCTGAATTGCAATTGCTGGTCCGTGGTGACGACCTGGCGGAGTTCACGCCGAGCGTCGCCACGCCGGGAGTCTCGATCGCGCGCGTCGAGCGGGGGGACAACCCGAACTACCTGTTCGTCTATCTCGACATTGGCGCCGCGGATCCCGGCATGTTCGACATCGTCTATACGAACGGCGACGAACAGCTCGTCCAGCACTACGAATTGCGGGAACGCGAGCCGGGCCGGGTCGGTACCTACGACAGCAGCGACGTCATATACCTTATTACACCCGATCGTTTCGCAAACGGCGATCCTGCCAACGACAACATTGATGGTTACGCCGACCGGCTCGCTCGTGACGATGATTACGGACGGCACGGCGGTGATCTCGAAGGCGTCCGCCAGCACCTCGACTACATCGCGGAGATGGGCTTCACGCAGATCTGGCTGAACCCGGTCCTCGAGAACGCGATGGACAGGTGGTCCTACCACGGCTACGCCATCACCGACTATTACCGGGTGGATCCCCGCTTCGGCAGCAATGAGAGCTATCGAGCCCTTGTCGACGAGGCCCGCGGCAAGGGCATTGGCATCATCATGGACATGGTCGCGAACCACTCGGGCAGCGAGCACTGGTGGGTGGACGAGATGCCGACCGGGACCTGGCTCAACAATCCGGACACACGCGAGATCACGGTGCATGCGCGCACGACCAACCAGGACCCCTATGCCTCCGAGTTTGACAAGGCTGCCCATGCCGACGGCTGGTTCGTGGCAACGATGCCGGACCTCAACCAGCGTGACCC
>JAOUNK010000472.1 GCA_029881015.1 Gammaproteobacteria bacterium
CATGTTGTCGTCGACGACAACCGTGTGGTCCCATTCGAACTTGATACCGGGTACGGACTCGAGGAAGGCTGTATCCGTATCCTGCCCGAGAGCCAGGATCAGCGAATCGGCTTCAAGCTCTTCGAACTTGCCCGTCGGTTGTGGGCGGCGATTCTCGTCGAGCTCCATGATCTCGACTTTGAACGTCGACTTGTCGATCTCGTTGATCGTTCGCAGCCAGTTGATCTTGACGCCCTCTTCCAGCGCCTCGTCGGCCTCGAAGTCGTGCGCCGGCATGCTGCTGCGGTCACGCCGATAGATAATCATCGTCTCGGCACCGAGACGCTTCGCCGTCCTGGCCGCATCCATTGCCGTGTTGCCACCGCCGTAGACGGCGACTCGACGACCCAGGAGCGGCGCCTCACCCTTGTTCGCCTTGCTCAGGAACGACACAGCATCGAGGATCTTGCCGGCATCGCGGTTCGGGATTTCGATCTTCTTGCTGATGTGTGCGCCGACAGCAACGAAGATTGCGTCGAAATTGCCCTCTTCCTTTTCCTTGAGCACGTCCTCAACACGATGATTAAGCGTGATCTTTACGCCCATGTTCTCGATGCGAGCGATCTCGGCCGCCAGTTCGGCGCGCGGCATCCGGTACGCCGGGATGCCGAAGTGGATCATGCCGCCCGCTACCGGCCCGGCCTCACGGATCTCGACCTCGTGACCGAGCCTGGTCAGGTGATACGCGGCAGAGAGCCCGCTCGGGCCCGCGCCGACGATCAGGATCTTCTTGCCGGACTGCGTTGCCGGTTTTTCGAACTGCCAGCCTTTCTCCAGCGCGAGGTCACCGAGGAATCGCTCGACGGCGTGAATGCTGACCGTGCTGTCCGTATGGATGCGATTACAGGCATCTTCACACGGGTGGTAGCAAACGCGGCCATGAATCGACGGCATCGGGTTGTTGCGCACCAGTTCACGCCAGGCCGCTTCGTACTCGCCGCCCTGGGCAAGCGCAAGCCACGCCTGGATATTCTCACCGGCGGGGCAGGCATTGTTACAGGGTGGAAGAAAATCGACGTACTGTGGACGGCGCGTGCGCAGCGCTCCCGTACCTCGGCCGTGGCGCGTCAGGTCCGCGCGCTTTGTCAGGTCGTTGGTATTCATAGTCGGGGCCAATACTAGCTGCCGGGTATCGCAGCAGCATCAGTACTATTACTATCTGAATGTGACTTGCCGAATCTTGATTTTTCTGTGCTTTTTACCGTTAACTTACGCACTCTCGCCGACAGCAATCGGTAACAATCGCAACAGAGGAAATCCTGGATCCATGGTTTTTTCACAAACCAGGCGACCAGGCCCGTTATCGCCCCGCTCGCACCGATACCGCGGCCCGCGACGACGAACGCGAGTAGCATGCCAAACCTAGTCAGAATGCCCGCTGGGATTGGCGGCTAACGCGTCCCGAACTTCATCCTGCGCTCGTTACATGGCCGAATTCGGCGAGTCGGCGGGACTATAAATTAGTAAAAACTAATTTAAACGCAGTAGTTTCCCGTATCTATAGAAGTTTCCACTGCAACTAATATTCCCTGTTATGAAGACAGTCATCGAGCCCTTCCGTATCAAGATGGTCGAGCCCATCAAGCTCACCACGCGCGAAGAACGCGAACAGCTGATTCGCAAGGCGCACAACAACACCTTCCTGCTGCGTGCCGAGGACGTCATCATCGATCTCCTCACGGACTCCGGCACCAGCGCCATGTCAGCGGATGCCTGGGGCGCGCTGATGCGCGGCGACGAGTCGTACGCGGGCGCGCGCAGCTGGTACCGGTTTCGCGATACCGTGAAGGACATTTTCGGCTTCAGGCAGGTTATTCCGACGCACCAGGGGCGTGCTGCCGAGCACATCCTGTTCGGCGTCATGGTGAAGCCCGGGGCACTGGTCCCGAACAATACGCACTTCGATACGACGCGCGGCAACATCGACTTTGTCGGCGGCAAACCCGTCGACCTGCCCTGCAAGGAAGCCAGTGACCTCGACTCCGACTTCCCGTTCAAGGGCAACATGGATACCGAGGCCCTCGAGGCGCTGGTTGCCGAGCATGGCCCCGAGAAGATCCCGGTCATCATGATCACTGTCACCAACAACTCGGGCGGTGGGCAGCCGGTCTCGATGGC
>JAOUNK010000473.1 GCA_029881015.1 Gammaproteobacteria bacterium
GAGGTAATCCATATTGATGTCGTTGATACCCTGGTTGAACGCGGCCTTCTTGTTCAGGTACGGGTCCATGCCCCAGATTTCGGCCAACACGTCGTAGGCCATTCTCGGCCGCGCCGTCCAGACACCGTCTGCATTCTGCCTGCCGAGTGCGGCAATACCGAACCACTCCTCGTTCATGTTGTTCTGGCCCTCTGCCCAGTCGAACAGGTAGGCCTGGTTGGACCACGAGGCGTTGTTGTCCTGCGTATCGAGGTTCTCTTCCTGCAGGTACTTCCACCACTCGTCGCGCCATTCGAAGACATAGCCGCCGATGGAGTTGCCTTCCTCGCCGTTGCCGTAGGCCTTGTTGTACATCTCCTGCCACTGTGCCTTGAGGAGCTTCGCCTGGGATAGCTGGTCTTCCTTGAAGTCCCGGGCATTGAACGCGTCCGATCCGAATTCGAAGAAGATCACCGGCAGATCGAGTTTCTCGTCGACCTCCTTCCAGAGTGTCGTGAAGCTCGGCCCGCGGTAGACGTTGCTGCCGAGGATATCGAGGTCCGGCATGAGTTCGGCGATCAGGTCGATGTACTGGATATCGCCGTTGACGATCGTGAACGGCACATGCGGCGCTATCTTCTTGCCGTCCCTGATGACCTCGTTGAACAGGCCGTAGAGGTAGCGCGCCTTGGCCGTATTCTGCTCGCCTTCCGGGAGGTTCTCGATCTCGAAGCTCGACCACGACAGGCCATAGTTGCTCTCGTTGCCGAAGGCGAACATCAGGACTCCCGGCGTATCCTTGTACTGGTTGACGATCTCAAGCATGTCGGCCTTGAGCGTCGCGCGGGTCAATGGATCGGAGTAATCGGTAAACGGAACCCACTTGCCACCGATCATGTAGCCATAGCGGCCCATCAGCGGATTCACGACGAACATGATGCCGTGCTCCCGGTAGATGTACGTCACCCACTTCGGAGGAATCATCGCGAAACTGCGTATCGAATTGACGTTGGCCGCCTTCAGCAGCCCCATGTCGTAGTCGAGGACCTTGCGAATATGGTCGTCCGACTCGGCCCACAGGTTGTAGGAGTAGTTCTGGCCTCGCGGCGAATAACTCCAGACCACGCCCTTGGCGTAGAAGTCCTTGCCGTTGACCAGCAGCTTCCAGCCGTTCTCGTCCTTGTAGGTCGTCACCACGTCAGCGGCGTGAGCCTGGCTCACCATCGAAGCTGCAAGAAACAGCACAACAGCCAGTAGACCGAAGAGCCTGCTCGCATTCTGTTTGTAGTTTGAAAACGCCATAGCGACTACTCTTATTTTGGAATTGGATTCTTGAGGAACGTCGAATATCTTCATTTTCTTCCGACCTCCCCTAGTTGATCGTGAACGTGACATTGTCAAAGGAGGCATCTACGCCGCAACCATCGATGGCGCCGCAAGCGGCTTTCAGTTGCAGCGTCACGCCGCCGCTCACATCGAATAGACCGCCGCCAGTTGCCGTTCCGGCGATGACGGTGCCCGAATGGTTCGTCCAGGTCGTGGTCGGAACGTAGGGCGCTGCCGGGCCAACAAAGTCCCGACCGCCCACATCCTGGCCATTTGCATCGAGGAAAATCACCTCGACAAATACGACGCCGCCGGCACCCGACAGGGTTCCATACAGGTCGAAGGACACATCGATGGAGTCGCCTGCGGTGACGGTTCCTGCAGCCAGAGCCACCTGGCTGACGAGCACATCATTTGTCTGGCTTGCGTTTGCGTCTGTAATCAACCTGGCCACGCTGCCTGTCCGTCCGCCCTGCCCACTGTTGTCTATCGCAATGGACCCGACACCATCCGGAACCCGGGTCAGCACCCAGCCGGTGAAGTCTCCGGTTTCGAAGTCGCCGTTGACGAAGCTGCTACCACCGCCACCAGCGGTGACGAACGCCAGGTCTTCCCACAGGTAAGTCTTGTCGCCCGCCGTGTTTCCATCGGTGCCAAAGTTGAAGAACACACTGGCCTTGTCATAGGTATTTGCGGTGTCCAGCGCCGGCGTACCCGCTGCCTGGTTACTGAAGTCGAAGGTCAGGGTCTCCCAGGCGTTCGCAACCGTCGTCATCGCCTCGGTCTCGACCGAAATCGCAGCGTTCGTGATGTCCTCGACCTTGAGGCGAACCGGGATACCGGCAT
>JAOUNK010000474.1 GCA_029881015.1 Gammaproteobacteria bacterium
GACGGGTGCCAGTGGCTGCAATGATGGCGGCGTCCTGGGTGGCGGCATCGGCGGCGGCATGGGCTGCGATGGCGCTTCGGGTAGCCAGGGCGGTGGCGTTGGCGAATTCCCGGGCGAGGGTGATGCGGAGCGCGCCGAACGCCTGGGCAAGGAGCTCGACGAGTCCGTCGGCGGATTCGACGAGGTGCTTGCCGAGGAACAACGTGAAATTTCCTCGGCCGGCCGTAGCACGGAAGGATTCGATACGGGCGCCGGCAAGTCGGGCGGCACGATCAGCCTGGGTGAGCAGGCGGAAGGCGCAATGGGCGGCATGTCCGGTGGCGGCGCAGCAGGCGGCGGTGGCAGCGACTCGATGGGCAGTAACAACCCGAACCCGGTCGCCGGCATGAGCGAAGAGGAAGTCGCGAAGCGTACCCCGGACGACATCGAGGTCGTGATGGACGACGACATCGTCGCGAAGCAGTTGCGCGAAGCCGCGCTGGCGGAGGAAGACCCGCAACTGCGTGAACGCCTCTGGGAGGAATATCGAAAGTACAAGGGAATGACGGAATAGGGGCGCTCGGCTCGGTATGATCAGGCTCGTTTTCTTGCTGGTCCTTGCTGGTGTTGCGTCCGCCGGATGCACCGTCAATGAGATCGTGGTCGCGGAGGAAACCGAGCTCGTGGTGGCCGAGTCGCCGGTCGACGAAAGCCGACTGCTGGATATCGGCATCGTCGAGTTCCAAGCAGGCATCCCGGAAGACAACGATCCCGACAAGACCGGCGTTTTCGAAGAGATTCGCAACGCGGAAACCAAGTACCTCGCGTATCACCTGAAGAATACGCTGCAGGGAACCGGGCACTGGGGCGCCGTGCGCGTCATCCCGTCGCGCGAGGCGTTCACCGACGTCATCGTGACGGGCGCGATCAGGAAATCCGACGGGGAATTCGTCGAGCTGGACATCACGGCCGCGGATGCCGCCGGACGACAGTGGTTTTCGCGGACCTATGAAACGCAGACCGGCATGACCTCGTATTCCGATCGTCGTGACCGGCGTCGTGACCCTTACCAGAAAATCTTCAACGACATTGCCAACGACCTGCACGAGTTCGTCGGGCAATTGCCGCCCAAGCAGCTGCAGCAGACGCGGCAGATCTCGGAGCTGAAGTTCTTCGAGGATATGTCGCCACTCGCGTTCGATGGCTATCTCGGCGAGGACGATCAGGGGATCGTCACGCTCGTCCGTCTTCCCGCGGAAAACGATCCGGCGGTCGCTAGGCTCAGGCAGATCCGGGAACGGGACCGGCTGGTCGTGGATACCCTCAACGAACATTACGCCAACTTCTATTACGGCATTTCGATGCCTTACCGGAACTGGCGCAAGACCGCACGACAGGAGTCCATCAACTACCGGCAGGTCAAACGATCGGCCAGGTTGCAGACACTCGTCGGTGTCGTCGTGCTGGCAGGTTCGCTGGCAATGGACACGGATGGCTCGAGCAGTCGCTCCCGACGCGTCAAGTCGGGTCTGCAGTACATGGGTATCTCCGAGGGCATGAACCGTATCGTCGGTGGCATACAGCGCGCCGGCGAAGCCAACATTCACATCGACGCGATTGCGGAATTGTCGGAGTCCTTCGGTGCGGAAGCCGCGCCGATGGTCGTGAGTGTCGAAGGCCAGGAACGTCGCCTGACAGGTACGGCGACGGCGCAGTACGAGGGCTGGCGACGGCTGCTCAAGGAAATCTACGAAGCAGAGACCGGTTTTTCCCAATCCATCGAGGTAGGTGCGCCCGCGCGCAGTACCAGCCGTTCTCCCGAAAGCCAGTAAGACCGGCGAACAGCGATGCCTGAAATCAAGAAAGGGGCCCAGCTAGCCGGCAGGTATTCCTTGGAGCGGCGACTCGGCGGCGGCGGTGAAGCGACGACCTGGCTGGCGCGCGACCGCAAGACGTCGGCCGGTGTGGTGCTGAAGATTGCGGACGACCGGCCGGGCGCCGCGACCCGCCTGCGCGAGGAGTGGCAGGCCAACCTCAGGCTGCTGCACGCGCATATCGTCCGCGTCTTCGAATTCCACGACGACGAAGGACTGGCCTTTTACAGCATGCAGTACGTGGACGGCCAGGACATCGGCGCGCTCGCCGGCCAGTCCCTCGAA
>JAOUNK010000475.1 GCA_029881015.1 Gammaproteobacteria bacterium
GCGGTAACGCGAAACCCAGGTAGTCAGACTTCTTATCGGCAATGAATCTCAAGTTCTTGTCGCAGTCGATCATTAGCGCGACGAATCCAATAACCTTCCCGTCGAGTTCCGCTGTCACGAAAAACAACTCCTTGTCTTCGCCAAAGTGAGTCCACCACTGGTGGATCCAGAGGTGCGACAAAAATATCCCTCCGACATCGGCCAGCTCAACAATACGGTCCCACTCAGCCGAGGACATAGGTATATCGCCGAGGCACGTATAATGGCGATACTGAACCGCTGCGTCATTGCTTGTGTTTGTACTCACGCAGACATTGCCTGAATAATCCGTCGACATATTGAATGGATATCAGAGGAGTCGACACTCGAGTGCGTTGGAAGCGTCAGAATTTGCCGGGCCAGGGTTCTACCACCCTCGCATGCGTTGTTGTGGACGCTGATTCGTCCCTGTAGTTCATTGACGTCGGGAATGGCCGATGGATAAGAAATCGAGCAGCCGAGCCGCGAGCATGATTCAAGTATCTTCCCCCGCGCGCTTTGATCTGAAACTCGTATCGGAAAGCGCAAATAGACAGGCTCGCAACCAGCAGCGGGTTCAATAGTCGCCAATCCCTTCGATTCCCGGAGAAGTTCGACATAGAGCGATGCTTTTTCTCGCCGCTCTTCATTCAAGGCCTGCAGACGGCCGAGTTGCGCAACTGCTAGCGGCGCAAGTGAGTCAAAGTATCTCTCGAGGGGGAAATCCTCGTCATACTGGGTACGGCCCAAGCCCAGAAACGGGAGGCTTTTTGGTATCCAGTACAGCGAAGGGCGGAGAAGAAGAAAATAGGCCTGGAGCTTTATGAGGTCGAGGACGCGTGATTTGGCGGAAGTACGTGGGACATTCTGCAGTTCCCCAGCCAGCCGTTCGCCTAGATCTGTGTCGGCCGTGACTGCAACTCCGCCGTTTATCGATGTGACGACCTTGCCTTTATCGAAACTGAGAATACCGGCATCACCGAAAGTGCCGACCGGGCGATTATCACAAGTAGCCCCGAGGCATTGCGCCGCGTCGTCAACCATTGATACTCCGTTCTCCTGCGCGAGTTCCTCTAGCCTGGAGAGCTGATTCGGAATTCCATACAGGTTGCTGCTTACAATGGCGAGCGTCTCATCGAAATTAATCGTGCTGATTTGATCCCAGTCATAGTCGGCGGTACGCGGTTCAATATCGCACACAAGGATGTCGAGTCCGGCTTTCAAAATCGAGGCGGCGACGGAGTAGCATGTATAGGAAGGCATCACGACAGTTCGCCGCTTTCCGGTGCGTTCGCCTTTGGCCAGCGCGCTCAGCGTAACTGTCATCGCGCCACGCCCGGTCGCGAACAAGTACGCATGCTTGATATCGAGACTAGTACGGATTTTTTCCCTTAGGGTTTGGGCGCCCTGCGCTGCAGGCGTAGTGAAGCAATCAAGGATCTCGCCTGCATGTATTGGGTTACCACTGGGAGGGAGCGTTCTGAGCAATTTTCTTCAATTCCATATCGCTGGCAGGCGGTCGCGGTTTGTAGGCTGACCATGTAGAGATTAACGCAGACCTGGCGAGCTGATAAAGTGGGCGTGTCTCAAGTTGGCGAAGTTGTCCAGTCAAATGATCGAAACTATCAAAGACATGTCCCACCCTTCGAATATCGCCGCATTATTGTTGCTGTCTGGGGTAATAATGGCATTATTTGCCAGGCTTCGCGCGCACGCTCAGCGATTTTTGATCGCGGGAAGTCTGGTTTACCTGGTGTTTGCGAACGGGCTCGTCGCCACACAGCTGATCAGCCCGCTTGAGTACCGCTATAAAGCCCTAGTGGCGCCCGAGGCACCATCCCGGGCCAACACGGTTGTAATCCTGACCGCTTATGCGGCGCCGGACCCGGAAATGCCGCTCAGTAGCCGGCCGGGTACATCGGCGCTCTACCGCGTCGTTGAGGCGGCCCGAATCTACAGGGAGGGCGGTATCGATAAGTTGATCTTGTCCGGTGACCAGCAGGCCGGGGACGTGATGTACGAGGCTTTGGTCGCTCTGGGTATTCCCACCGATCGGATCTTCGTCGATTCGGATGCGGCTCACACCAGCGACAGTGCGCAGTCGCTCTCCGGTCGACTT
>JAOUNK010000145.1 GCA_029881015.1 Gammaproteobacteria bacterium
AAATTCACACCGGCTATAACGTCACCAAGGCCGGTGTCCTGGCGCCATTCGAGATCGTTCCGGACGTTGTCGTACCGGCCGGCACCTACGATCATGGCGAAGCGCAAATCGTTTTCTACTCCAACCAGTCGAAGCCGCTGAGTTTTGAGATGCGCACCGTTGTCGGCGGGCGATTCGGCGGCAACCGCGTGTCCCTGTCGCCTACCCTCAACTACCGCATCGGCGAGACCTTCCGCTCCGAGCTGTCCATCAACTACAACGACTACGACCTGCCCGTCCAGAACGGTGAATTCACAGCCACGCTCGCGCGGTTGCGCTTGTCCTATTCGTTTACGCCGAAGATGCAGCTGCAGGCGCTGGTCCAGTACAACGACACCAGCGACCAGCTCGGCACGAACGTCCGGTTCTCGTGGTTGCGATCAGCCAATTCCGGCTTCTATCTCGTCTTTAACGAAGTCGATGAGCGGGGCCTGGGCGCGCTGCCCGACGGCCGTCAGTTCATCCTCAAGTACAGCCACATTTTCGACGTGCTCGACTAGGTCGGCGGCAGCACGTGCCAGACCACACCCAGAAAGTGGCAAACCCCGCCACCCAGCACGAACACATGCCACACGGCGTGGTTGAACGGAATTCGATCCACGGCATAGAAAATCGCGCCAACCGAGTAGCTGATGCCGCCGGCGAACAGCCAGGCCATGCCGTTGGGGCCGATGGCATCAGCCATTTGCGGCGCGGCAAGCACGGCCAGCCAGCCCATGGCGAGATAACTCGCCAAAGCCACTTTCGGGAAGCGATTGCGGAACCAGAGTTTCTTGATCACGCCTGCCGTCGCGAGGGCCCAGATCGTACCGAACATCCACCATCCCGTATCCGTGCGCATAGCGACCAGCAGGAACGGCGTATAGGTGCCCGCGATCAGCAGGTAGATGGCGCAGTGATCGAGCAGCTTGAAAATCTCCCGGTGCCGCGAGGCGTACATGGAATGGTAAACCGTGGATGCCAGGAACAACGCGATCAATGTCGCCCCGTAAATTGAACTGGCAACGATACGCCAGGGATCGGCTTCCGCGATCGACAGGTACAGCATCCAGGACAGGCCGGCGATACTGAGCAAGACCCCGATACCGTGCGTAATCGCGTGGATGACCTCTTCGAGTACACTGTATTCAAGATGGGCGCTGCGGATCTGCATAGGCTCATCATACGGTACAAATGCGTGCAAATCGTTCGATTTCGCGCCAGCTTCGGCACAATGTAGAATTGCCGCCTGCCTACAGAAAAAGCCTCCATATGCCTGCCATCCGTCTCCTGCTTGCCGCCTTCTTATCGCTGTCGCTTGCGGCCTGCGTCTCCGTCCCTGCGCCCCCCGATGAAATCACGGTTTCGATCGTCGGCACCAACGACGTGCACGGCGCGCTAACCGCCGACGACAATGCAGGAGGACTGGTCACGGTGTCCGCGTACGTCGATGCACTCCGCAAGGCACGCGCTAACGATGGCGGTGCCGTGCTGCTCATCGACGCGGGCGATATGTGGCAGGGGACGCTCGAATCCAACCTCGTTGAAGGGGCCGTTGTCGTCGACGCGTACAATGCCATGGGTGTGGCAGCCGCGGCGATCGGCAACCATGAATTCGATTTCGGCCCGGAAGGTCGCAACGCCATCCCGGTAGAGCCCGGCGAGGACCCGCGCGGCAACCTCAGGCAACGCGCGAGCGAGGCGAGATTCCCGCTGCTCGCGGCCAACCTGATCGATACCGCCACAGGCCAGCCGGTGGCGTGGGATAACGTGTACCCGTCAGTCATGCTCGATACGGCCGGTATCAAGGTGGGCATCGTCGGCGTCATTACGAGCAAAGCCCTGGTGACGACCATTGCCGCAAACATGGTTGGGCTTGAAGTTGCACCGCTGGCCGAGACGATCACGGCCGAAGCCAGGAAACTGCGAGACAACGGTGCGGCACTGGTCATCGTCGCGGCGCATGCCGGGGGGAAGTGCACGGATTTCTCGAATCGCAACGACCTCTCGTCCTGCAACATGACGGCGGAAATCATGCAGGTGGCGAACGCGCTCGAGCGCGGGCTTGTCGACTACATTATTGGCGGCCACAGTCACAACCCGATCGCCCATGTCGTCAATGGCATACCGATCACGTCCAACTATGCGAAGACCTACAGTTTCGGTCGCGTCGACTTCAAGGTGGACCGCAGCGAGCAGGCGGTGGTCTCGCGCCAGGTTTTTGCGCCGCAGCGGACAGCGCCTGGCACATTAGATCGATACGAGGGTTTCCCACTGGTTCCCAACGCCGACGTTGCGCATGTAGCAATGCTCGCCACCGCCCGCGCAGAGGCGCTCAAGCAGGAGGAACTCGGCGTCACACTGACCGGGCCATTCGACCTCGTCCCGGATATCGAGTCGGCCATCAGTAATCTCATGACCGAGGCCATGCTGGACGCATTCGATGCCGATGCCGATATCGCTATTCACAATGTCTTTGGCGGCATCCGTAAAGGTCTGCCCGCCGGTCCGCTGACCTACGGTGCGGTGTTCGAAATGTTTCCGTTCGACAACGTCGTTTCGATCCACGAAATGTCCGGACGTGACCTGCGGCAGGTGATCGCGAGCAAAGTCCGTGCGCACCGCCTGCCAGGCTTTGCCGGTATGCGCGTGTTTGTCCGTTGCGACGACACGCTGATGGACGTCAGGATGCAGCTCGATGACGGCCGCGTCATAGGCGATGACGACCGTATTCGGGTCATCGCGAACGACTTCCTGGCATTGGGCGGTGACGACATCCTGACGCCCGCGATTCCAGAGGGTGGTTTCGCGCTGCGCTACGACATGCCGCTCACGCGCGACGCCCTGATTGGCTGGTTTCGCGCCGGCCCGGACACGCTGGCTCCGGAAGACTTCCGGACCCACGATGCACCAAAATGGAACCTACCCGACATAATCCCCTGCAACTGCCGTTTATGAAGAACTTGCCCGCCGATTCCGACTATACTCTTTAGCGTGTGACATCAGAACAAGACGCACCGCCCGGACAATAAATAGAAGATCAGGCAGGGGGTAAGGCATGTTCAAGAGAGCGATCGCCAGCGCGACGATGTTGGCTGTTATCACTGTATTTCCGACAACAGTTCCGGCGCAGAGCATGGTCGAGCAGAACTCGAATGTCGTGGGCCGCACGGCGCCTGGCTACTACCGCGGCATCCCCGGGATGCAGGACAATGAAGGCAGTTGTGCCATCAACCCGATCCTGCCGCGCAATATCGTGTGCGCGTGGAATGCGAGTGGTGGCTCGGACGACGCCATCGGCGATACCTGGCTGCGCTTTTCGGAGTCGCTGGACAGCGGTCGGTCCTTCTTCAATCGCTACCTGAACGGCAGCAACCTGGATCCGGTAACGAGTATCGGCCAGCAGTTCGCGGCGGATCCCGTGATGATGTGTTGGCCGGGTGGCTGCGGCACCGTGATGCTCGCGAGCTCACGAGCGGAAAACGGGGGCCAGGGTGGCGGCATCTACATCCAGTGGATGGCCGACCTCAATACCGAGAGCGGCTTCCGCAAAGCCTTCAAGATCAACCTCGACCAGGTCTATCGTTCGACCGGCAGCAAGTTTGCGGACAAGCCGCACGCCATCTACATGCTGGACGAAGACAATCCCGGAACCGTGGACGTGGCGTTCGATGTCGAACTGCCAGACGGTACGGGAGGCTTCCGGACCGAACGCATCGTGCGCAGCTGGCCGAGGGCCCGCATCCTTGTCGTGTTCGCCCTCTTCAATCCCAGCAAGAACGACATCGAAATACTGACGACCTTTACCGACGACTACGGCACCAACTGGAGCAACCCCCGGCAGATAGCCCAGACGTCCGGCAGAGACCAGGGCGTCAGCGTCGCCGCTATCGGTAACACGGTCTTTTTCGGCTTTCGGCGCTTTGCGACTAGCGGCGACACCGACGACATCATGGGTGTCGTGTCCACCGATCGCGGTGACCGGACGGGCAAGCCCTTTGTCGTCGCGCAGGACGTTTGCGTGTACGACGTACCGACGCTGCCGAGCACGGCAAACAGTACTGCGGCCGCCGCACGGACCAACGATTTTCCCTGGGTCAGCGAGGACGGCTCGAGGTTTATCATGGTGTACTCGGAGCGTCGCCGGAGCTCCGATGGTGGCTGCCTGACGATCCCGGGAGAGCCGTCAGACTCGCGCATCGTCGCATCGATCGGTTCGGCCAACGGCAAGAACTGGAGCACGCCGGTGGAGGTCGCGCCCAACGCGGACCACGGTTTCCAGTTCATGCCCGTCGTCGACTGCTCGCTCGGTGTTTGCCAGATCGCCTGGTGGGACTCTCGCCGCGACAGCGCGCGAGTGCGTGATTTCATGAATGCGCAGGGCGGCCCGGTTGCGAACGCCGCGCTTGCGGCATTCGAAGGCGTGCCAATCCTCGCCGATTTCAATTTCCCGGTCGGCGGCGGCAGCAACGAAGTAATCCAGTTTCGCCGCACTGCCGACATGTACACCAAGAAAGTAACGATCACGAACGGGCAACTGAGCGCTCCGGACGAGCCTTCACTGGCGTCGCGGTATCGCCTGGGGCTTTACGACAATGCGCTGGTCGAGCTCGAGGCCAATCCATTCAACGTGAAAGCCTACAGGACGAACTCCGTTCCCTTCATGAGCGACTACAGCAGCATGAGTTCGGCGAAACATCGACTGGTATTCGATCCGTCCCAGCCCCAGCAGGCGCCGTTCTGGGAGAGCAATTCCGGACCGAATGCCCTCGACCCCGATGCCGAACCGAGCTTTTGGCTGGCCTGGACGGACGCTCGCAACATGCGTGGACAGCTCTACACGGCGGCCATCGATGGCCAGCCGCCGTTTGCACGAACCCCGGAGCCGCCGACCATCGCCGCGACGAACGAGAACGCCTCCCCTGACGAGCCCGTTGCCGACCCTGCTGCGACGCTGACCGCGGAAGCGCTGGAAGACTTCAACCCGGCCGCCGGGAGTTGCACACCGATCAGCGCCGCGAACGCCCCACCGGCGGGCACGTATTTTCCGGCGCTCAACAACCGCGTGAAGGATTCCGACATCTATGGTGCCCTGGTCGAGAGCCGGGTTACCGCCTGGTCGCTGAATCCCACGAAGACGCTGGGCTCCATCCAGCGTGTCTATACGATAATCGCTGAGAACGAGAGCCTGGCAGCACGGCAATTTCGTTTTGAGATCGCGAATCAACCCACAGGCGACCCGGCAACGTCGCGAGCATCCTGGAAGCAACTGCCGTGGGATCCGTCGGGCGGCGCTTTCCTGGCGGTAGCGCCAACGACGTCGGTCGTTGAGACCGCGGGACCCCAATCGAGCGTGACCGTTGCCCTGTTTGTCGTTTCGGAGTTGCCGATCAATCCTGTCAACGTGCAGGTTTTCGACGAGAGCAGCAATGCACTGGTCAGTTCGATTACCGTGAACGGCACCCTGGAGTCCGGACCGCTTCTGAGCCCCAACGGCACAATCAATGTCGCAGAAATCCACAACCCGGAGCTGCTGGCGCCGGATCAGTTCAACCCGGATCAGTACAACCCGGATCAGTACAATCCTGACCAGTTCAATCCGGATCTCTTCAACCCGGATCAATTCAACCCGGATCAGTTCAACCCGGACCAGTTCAACCCGGATCAGTTCAACCCGGACCAGTTCAACCCCGATCAGTTCAACCCGGACCAGTTCAATCCGGACCAGTTCAACCCGGATCAGTTCAACCCGGACCAGTTCAACCCGGATCAGTTCAACCCGGACCAGTTCAACACCAACCTGACCGACGCGGATGATCTGCATAATCCCGAGATCCCGCAACCGAACCTGGTCGGCGTCCCGCGTGACACGGGCGATACCGTCGTCAAACTCGATGTGAACTTCGGCCTGAAAAACGTCGGCAACACGGCGACGCCCTACACACTCGATTTCGCGATCGCGGACAGCAATATCCTGGCGCTGATCGAGAACAGGGAGATCGCGACGCAGATTATCGCCTGGCAAAACAAGCAGGTTGACGACGTGACGCTGTGCGTGCCACGACTGGTCACCGAGAACCGGGTCATCGCCGCGGTGAACGACCCGGATTTGTCAGAGCTGGTCATCCCGACGATCGACAACAACCGTACGCCGACACTGACCTATTTCGTGACACCGGGCGACATCCTGCAGATCACGCTGCGCTTTATCGGCAAGCGCGAAAACCTGCAGACCGTCGCAGCCGCACTCGAAAACGACATCATTTCTTACGTGTTCGCGTCGCAAGCGGCAAACACGGGCGAGAACGACCTGGGCATCAACCGGGAACAGGTCGTCAACGACCGCACACCGGCCACGTTCAACTTCCAGAACGGTGCGCAGGTTCTTGAAGCCAATGCGCCGGGCGGTGCGTCACTCCCCGCGGACTACGTCACGGCAACCAAGGACGATGCAGCGGTTGACGTTACCTGCCTGCCCACGCTACCCACCGTTATTCCGCTGAATATCCTGAACGGCGGGACTGCGACAGACCTGTCCTGTTGGGCAACCACCGACAACGGCGTGACCGCCGGGTTGGACCTCGCCGTCAGCGTCTTCGATACCGAAGCACCGGTTATCGATCCGACCAGCGTGCCCCAGGTTTCGCCGGTGGAGGCGATTTCCCCGAGCGGTGCGATTGTGACATTCGCGAACCCGACGGCATCGGACATCTGGGGTGTCGACGGCGATGTCGACGTCATATGCGCACCACCCTCGGGTGACGAGTTTCCGTTCAGCGCCCCGGGACCGACGACCACAACGGTCAGCTGCATCGCCACGGACGACAGTGGCAATGTCTCGGAGCCCGAGACCTTTGACGTCGTCGTCGAGGACACTCAGGCGCCGACGATCGGAGACGTGATCGGCTACGATCCGACGCCACCCCCGGTCGTGCTCGGCGCGGACCAAAGCTCGTTCCTGCTGACCTGGGATTTTGCCGTCAATGACGCAGACGCGTCACCGGCTGTCGAATGCACGCCGGGTACCGCGGTGAGCGCCGTACCGCCCCTGTACGTCTTCAATCACGACTTCCCGGTTGGTGTAACGCCGGTCAGTTGCACGGCGACCGACAGCAACGGCCAGTTTGCCTCGATTTCGTTCTCCGTTGAAATCGTCGACGTAACGCCGCCGGTTATCACGCTGAACGGCGACGACACCGTCACCCTGGATGCGGGCTCAGGCCCTTACCAGGACGCCGGCGCGACCGCGATCGACAACGGCGACCCGGATGTAAACGTGACGATTGAGGTCGATGCTGACGCCGTCGATACGAATACGCCGGGTACCTACACGGTAACGATCACGGCGACTGATCCGTCGGGCAACACGAGCACGGCCACGCGCACCGTCTTAGTCGAATTCTCCTACGGTTTGACCGGCATCATCCCGGCAAAGACGAACGTGAGAATGGGTAGTTCCAATCCCTTGCGCTGGGCATGGCTGGATGCGGACGGCAACCCTGCCGACTCGTCGGGCGACATGCAGTTCCTGCGGATCGAAGACTGTGTCACGGGAGCGCTCATCATCAACCCGGCCGGTGACCCGGGCACGAGCGGCTTCCGCTTCAAGGCCGACAACTGGTGGCAGTACAACTGGGATTCGATGGCCCCGGCCGGCGCCGAGTACTGTGCGTACGTCGTCAGTGGCCGAACCGGCCAGGAGATGCAGTCTCCGAATATCGGCGTGCGCTAGGTATTACTGCATGCGCTGGCGGGCATCGTTCGCCAGCGCATCAGCCTCCGGACGGCGACTGATAAAGGTCATGTAGTTTTGCCTGGCGTCGTGCAGCATGCCGAGTTCCTGCTGGGCGCGACCCTGCCAGTAGGGCAGCGTCGCCATGTAGTGCCACGTAGGCAGATCGTCGAGGAACAAGGCACTGGCCTCACCCCTGCGTTCGAAACAGGCGGTGAATTCGTCAAGCGCTTCGGCGGCATAGCCCGCCTCGAGATAGGCGATACCCCGATGAAAACGCAAGAGCCAGAGGTCTGCCAGCGCAACGCCTGAGGAGATCGAATCGAGCGCGGCCACCGCGTCGCCGGCGGCCAGTGCCACCCTGCCGTCGATGAGCGCAGCATACGCGCGATTCTGCGGCTGCAGGTTCGACTTCAGCTTGTTGGCGATGAGTCGGGCAGCGTCCGAATCGCCGATGGCCAGGTA
>JAOUNK010000476.1 GCA_029881015.1 Gammaproteobacteria bacterium
CCTTTGTAGTGCTTATAAACCGGATTTTGTTCGAGCGAGGCTTTTTACATAAGCGATGAGCGACGCGGCACCTGATATTGAGGCGATTCGGGCATTGAGACAACAGCTGGGCGAATCGGTGTACCGGACGCCGATGTTGCGCTGCGCGGCCATCGAATCCGCGCTGGATGGGGCCATGGAGGTTCACGCGAAGCTCGAATTCCTGCAGCGCACCGGCACCTTCAAGGCGCGCGGCGCGCTGGCAACGGTTCATTCCCTGACGCCAGCGCAGTTGTCGGCAGGCGTGACCGCCGTGAGTGCCGGTAACCACGCCATCGCGACGGCGTATGCGGCGCGCACCCTGGGGACCTCCGCCAAAGTCGTCATGCTGAAATCCGCGAGCCCGGTGCGCGTGGCCCGCTGCCAGGAATACGGGGCGGAGGTCGTGCTCGCCGAGAACGTGCATGAGGCCTTCACGCTGGCGGAACGGATTCGGACACAGGAAGGCAGGTACTTCGTACATCCGTTCGAGGGGCCCGCGATCGCGCTCGGAACCGGAACCATCGGCCTGGAAATTTCGGAGCAATTGGCCGATTTCGATGCGGTCGTCGTGCCGGTCGGCGGCGGCGGGCTGATCGGCGGCATCGCGAATGCCATCAAGCAATTGAGACCCCGCGTCGAGGTGATCGGTGTCGAACCGGAAGGGGCCGACACCATGCATCGCAGTTTCGCTGCCGGCTCCCCGCAGTCGATCGAGCGGGTCACCACCATTGCCGACAGCCTGGGCGCGCCTTTTGCCCTGGAGTACTCGTTCGGCCTGTGTCGGGCGAATGTTGATCGACTCACGATGATTGACGACCTCGCGCTACGCCGCGGCATGGGCTTTCTTTTTCGGTCGATGAAGATCGCGGTCGAACCCGCGTGTGCCGCGACGACCGCGGCATTGCTCGGCCCGCTGCGAGAATCGCTGGCGGGCAAACGCGTCGTCATCATCTTTTGTGGCAGCAACATCGACTGGGATACGTTCGAGCGGTGGGCATTGGTTGAAGAAGATGCTGCTTGAACGCCTGAAGGAGATCGTTGGCCCCGGCGGCTGGACAACGGATCCCGCCGTGCTCGCGCCGCACCTCGAGGAGTGGCGCCGCAGCGTTTACGGCAAGACTCCGATCATGGTGATGCCGAAATCGACCGCAGAAGTCGCCGCTGTCGTGCGTGCCTGCGCGGAGGCGAAGACCGCGATCGTGCCGCAGGGTGGCAATACCGGCATGTGTGCCGGTGCCGTCCCGGACGCTTCGGGGCGGCAGATCCTGCTGGCGATGGGCCGCATGAACCGGATCCGGGCCATCGACGCGGAAAATTTTTCGATGTCGGTCGACGCCGGGTGCGTGCTCGCCGCGATCCAGCAGGCCGCGCAATCGGCTGGCCGGTACTTCCCCCTGAGCCTCGGCGCAGAGGGCAGCTGCCAGATCGGCGGCAACCTTGCCACCAACGCGGGCGGTTTGAACGTCATACGTTACGGTACCGCGAGGAGCCTGGTGCTCGGCCTCGAGGTGGTGCTCGCGGACGGCAGCGTGCTCGATGGCATGCGCGCCCTTCGCAAGGACACCGCCGGCTACGACCTCAAGCAGATCTTCATTGGCAGCGAGGGCACGCTCGGCATTATCACGGGTGCCACGCTGCGGCTGTTCCCGGACCCCGGGGACAGGACCACCGCGCTGGTTGGTCTGGAGAGGAGCGGCGATGCCGTGTCGCTGCTTGCACGGCTGCGGGAGTCGGCAGGCGACAGGATCGAGGCCTTCGAACTGGTGTCCGACAGGGTCTTCGGGCTCGTCGAAACCCATATTCCCGGCACGCGGCTGCCGTTCGGCGAGCGGCATCCCTGGTACGTGCTGGTCGAGATAGCGACGGATGGCGACCCCGGCCGCCTCGAGGCCGCCTTGCTCGACGCCGCGGCGGCCGGGACGATTCGCGATGCGGTGGTCGCAAAGAACGCGGCCGAGGCCGGAGCTTTCTGGCGCATGCGGCATTCCATCGCGGACGCGGAGCGCAAGGACGGCAAGGCACTGAAGCACGATATCTCGGTGCCTCTGTCTGCGATGCAGACATTTCTCGAGCGCGCGGAGCGCCGTGTCACGGACGCGATGCCGGCAGC
>JAOUNK010000004.1 GCA_029881015.1 Gammaproteobacteria bacterium
CATTCGCAATTCGAGCGACGTCAATCCGAAGGGCGACATGATTTACCGCCCTGCCACCGTCAAGGTCGAAGTCCTGCCTCCGGTCGAGACCGACAGTTGGACGACAGACACGATCGATGAGCATGTCGAGACCGTTCGGGACATGTTTCTGCGTGTCCTGGGCCAGGACCGCTCCGGAAAGATCGTTACAACACTCAAGGCCGTTGAGAAATAATGAACCAGCTCAGCCCACAAGACGCCCAGTTCCTGTACATGGAGACGGAAGACAACCATATCCAGGTGACGGCCGTCGCCGTGTTCGACCCGTCCACCGTTCCCGGTGGCAAGACGGTGCGCTTCAAGCAGATCCTCGCCCACATCGAGAGACGCCTGCACATGAGTCCATTGTACCGGCGCCGTCTCGAACGGGTTCCGTTTGAACTGGATTTCCCCTACTGGGTCGACGACGAAAATTTCGACCTCGAATACCATGTGCAACACAGCCGGCTGCCGAAACCCGGTGACTGGCGACAGTTCTGCATCCACCTCTCCCGGTTTCATGCGCGGCCACTCGATATGTCGCGTCCATTGTGGGAGATGCTGGTCATCGAGGGGCTCGACCGCTTGGAAAGCCTGCCGTCCGGTTGCTATGCGATCGCGACCAAGCTGCATCACGCCGCCGTCGACGGCGCGTCGATTGTCAATTTCTACCGCGGCCTCGTCGATCTGGACACCAAGGGCACGCCAGTGGTTCCACTCGACACCAGCGAACCGGCGCGCAGCCCGGCGCCCGGGCTGGTCAACATGACCGGACGAGCCGTTTTCAACGCGCTACGCTCGCCGATCGGCATAACCGACGCCGTCATGCGCTCGGCGCCCGCGCTGTATCGGTGGGCGCAGCAAGGGCTGACAGCGCAGAGGCAATCGTCGATCGCCGTTCCCGATACGCGCTTCAACTGCAACTCGTCGCCGCACAAGATGTTCGACGCCACGACGTTCGAGCTCGAGGAACTCAAGAAGATCAAGCAAGCGGTCCCGGGCAGTACGATCAATGACGTGGTGCTTTGCATTTGTGGCGGCGCGCTGCGCAAATACCTGATGCGTCACAAGGAACTCCCCGCGGAATCGCTCGTGGCCTGGGTACCCATCAACGCCCGACCCGGTACGAGCAAGGACTCCAACGGCGCCGGCAACAAGATCACGTCGATGACAACCAGGGTATTCACCAACGTGTCGAATCCGCTGAGTCGTCTGCGCCAGATTCACACGTCGACACAGAAGAGCAAAGCGGCGAAATCGGGTATCTCGGCACGCCTGATGACCGACCTCAGCCAGCACGTTCCTGCAGCGACACTCGTAACGGCCGGACGTCTCGTGCTGCGCGCAGGCGTGGCCGCCAATATCTGCAACCTGTTTATATCGAACGTCCCGGGGCCGCAGATTCCCGTGTACATGAATGGCGCCCGACAAGTCGCCACTTATGGCATTGCCCCGCTTGTCGATGGCATGGGCCTGTTCATCGCGACGCCGAGTTACGACGGCAAGATTTCATTCAACGTCACGTCGACACGCGAAACGCTTCCCGACATCCATTTCTTCATTGAGTGCATCGAGGCCTCACTGGACGCGCTCAGGAAAGCGGTTGCAAGGGAAGCGGCACGCACCTGAACTCGACCCGAACCTGCGGGTCCAATCCGGCAACCGGAGGATCGGCATGCGTCCATTTCCCTTAACGCTTTTCGGATCGCTGTTCCTTCTCGCCAGCGCGCCGGCCCTGTCGGCAGCGGCCGAGATGCAAGTAGACGCGCCAGGGGCCGTTCTCAGCATAGAATTCGCCGGCGAAGTCGATGCCGCCGTGTCGCAGCACATCGTCAACTGGATCGCCCATGTCGCCGACCAGGTCAGCATGACCTATGGCCGCTTCCCGATCGCCGCGCCGCGCGTGATGATCATTCCGACGAAAGGCAAGCCCCGGAGCAACGCTTCGCCCGTTCCTTTCGGCCGCGTCACGCGTCGCGGCGTGGCGACCGTCGAGCTCTACGTCGACGTCGATCGACCGATCGAAGACTTGTACGCCGACTGGACGGCCACGCATGAATTCAGCCACCTGTTGCTCCCGCGCATAAGCTGGCGGCAAAAGTGGATCTCGGAGGGCTTTGCCAGCTACTACCAGAATGTGCTGATGGCGCGCGCCGGACAGTACACGCCAGAGCGTGCCATACGCATGCTGAGGGAAGGCTTTGAGCGCGGCAGGCATTCGCGGCCGGAATGGTCGCCCAACCAGGCTGCCGAGGAAGGCGTACGGCGGGCACGATACAAGATCTACTGGAGCGGTGCCGCAATCGCCTTGCTCGCCGACCTGCGGCTCCGTGAGCTTTCCGGTGGCGACGAGTCCCTCGATACCGTGCTCGGCCGATTTCAGCAATGCTGCCTGCCGGCAGAGGGCTACTGGACGGGGACGCAGTTCTTCAGGAAGCTGGATTCCCTGGCCGACAACCCGGTCTTCATGCCCCTGTACCAGCAGTACGCAAATACCGCCGGTTTCCCGGCCACCGATGTGGCGCTGTCCGATCCCGTGCTGCGAGACGAGATTCTTCGCGTGCGTACATCCACGCATTGACCCCTCTTTGCTTCCACTCCCATAGTTTCGGGATACTCAAGAGGTGACTACCATGAAAGCCACGCTGCAGAAATTGTTGTTACTTGCTCCGTTACTATTCCTGTATGGCTGCGGCCAGGGCGAGGTGAGCTTCGCCGACGACATCCAGCCGATTGTCGAGAACAGCTGCATCAGCTGCCACAGCGGCAAGGGCGAAGGCGCCATGGCCAGTGACTACCTGATGACCGACTACAACAGCATCATGAAAGGCACCGTACACGGCACGGTCGTTGTTCCCGGAAGCCGGATGTCGAGCTCCCTGTACCTCGTGGTCGCCGGCAAGACTGCGCCGGAGATCCGTATGCCGCCGCACAACGACGAGTCGTTCGCACAAGGTCGTGGCGTCATGCTATCGGCAGAAACGATTGAGCTGATCGGGCTCTGGATCGACCAGGGCGCAAAGAACAACTAGGCCTGGTGCCGCTGGCGTTCGTCCTCGGGCATGGCGAAGAACTGGAGTTCGCCCAGCTCACCACCCAGCGACACCAGCCTGGCTTCCGGCTCGTGCCTGAGCCGGTCCGCAATCTTCTGTGCCTCCGTCAGGTAGTGACGGTACAACTGTTGGCGCAGCGCCAGCGAGAGAACCGCTGGCTCACCCGGGACGTCGGCCAATGCCTGCTCCAGGGAAAACTCGGGCAAAACACTCTGCGCATACTTGTGCTGCCAGGCACCTGTCGCGAGATCGAAATCGTAAAGACTCAGGAAGCGGTGGCCTTCCCTCGCCAGGAACTGGACTGCGTCGATGACATAGTCCGCTTCGGCATCGTCCATGACCCAGTGCAATCCGACGCGGCACCAACCGGGCTTTAACCCGCAATGCCCGTGCCGCACGGCTGCACGATATTTTTCGGACGTGTCGTTGTCGATCTGCAGCAGGCGATGTCCATAGGGACCGGCGCACGAACAACCGGCGCGTGACTGGATGCCGAACAGGTCATTCAGCAGCACGGTCAGGAACTTGTGGTGCAGGTACTTGCCGTGGGCATCCCGGATGTTGAACGAGATAATACCGACGCGGCTACCGGCGTCCGGGTTGCCGAGCACTTCAATGTTGCTGTTGGCGCCCCAGCTGCGCAGCGCGCGGTTCGTGAATTCATGCTCGCGCTCGCAGATTACGTCGACACCGACGGCGTCCTTCACCTGGAACACCAGCCCGGCCTTCAGCGTTTGCAGCACACCTGGCGTACCGGCCTTCTCGCGTTCCTCAACCTCGGCGATGAAGTCCTGGTCGGTCATGCCGACGTAGTCGACCGTGCCGCCCGCGCTCATGCTTGGCGGGAGTTGCCGGTCATAAATCCTTTCGTTAAACACCAGGATGCCGCTGGAGCCCGGCCCGCCAAGGAACTTGTGCGGAGAAATGAAGATCGCATCGATACTCGGGTCGTCTCCCTCGAACTCCGGCTCCGGATTCATGTCGATTTCGACATAGGGAGCACAGGCCGCGAAGTCGAAACACGCCATTGCACCGTGTTTGTGCAACAGGCTGGCGATCCGGCGTACGTTCGATCGCATGCCGGTGACATTCGACGCCGCCGAAAACGACCCGATTCGCTTGCGGTTCAGGTAGCGCGGATCTCGCAGCAGTTCCTCGAGATGCCCGAGATCGACATTGCCGGCAGCATCCAGTCGGACCTGCACGGTCGTTGCCAGTGACTGCCGCCAGGAGATCTCGTTGGAATGATGCTCATACGGGCCAATGAAGACCACCGGCTGAGTCTGCGCCAACCGGTCCTCATCCAGCATGTCGCCCAGGTTTTTCCGCGTCGCCGGAGCGAGCGTCACGCCGATAATCTGTTGCAGCTTGTCGATCGCTCCGGTTGCCCCGGTACCGCAAGCGATGATGCGACCCTGCGGCCCTGCATTAACGGATTCCTTGATGGCTACTTCGGCCTCGTGCAGCAACTGGCTCATGCTGCGCCCGGTAATATCGTCTTCGGTGTGCGTATTCGCGTACACGCGCTGCAGGCTTTGCAGGTACGCTTCCACGAAGCGCAGGCAACGCCCGGATGCGGTGTAGTCGCAGTACACCATGAGGCGTTCGCCAAACGGGGTCTCGAACGTGGAATCGACGCCAACGATCTGTTGACGCAGGTAGGAGGGATCGAGCTTGACCTTGCCCATACTGAAAACACCTGGTTGCCGGATGCATTAACAAAAGGGGGCGACAAGCCCGCCAACTTGCGGCAGGTTTGCCGACCCCGGTCTATTATGCCTTTTTTTCGGCTACCTGGCGCTGACCGTTTCCTCGATCGAACCCGCGATCTCGCCGGGCACACCCACGTTGGCTGTGAACGCCCGGTAGCCCGAGTCCCAGAAATACAGCTGCATGCGCCACATCTGGCCGTAATGGAGGACCAGCGTCTTGCTGCCTTCCCTGACGACCAGGATCTCCGCCGGCAAGGCCGCCACGTGATCTACGCCGGGGTATGGCGACAGTTCACTCTTGCCGCCCTTGCGGAACCGGGAGTTGATCCGAATCATCTTGTCCTCGATGTAGGGATTGGTTACGCCGATGTAGGCCGCATCGTCACTGAGACGAATCAAAGCCAGTTGTTCCCAGCCCTCCGATTCATCCGCACCCGCGATCGCGCGAGTCGCCAAGGCGGCCGCGACCTTGTCGATAACGGCATCGAAGTTGTCCGCCTTGTCCTCAATGATGGGCAGTTGACTCTTCTTGAAGGTACGGAACTTGGCCATCATGCGCGCGGGACCGTCGCCTTTGAACGCGTTGTAGTGCTTCTGTGAACGCCGCGGTTCCTGCTGTTCCGCCAGTGCCGCCCCGGGGACGCGCGCGACCAGGGCCCGTATTTCCGCTGCCGCGTTGCGTGCCGCAGCGACGAGCGCATCGTAGTTGGGAGAATCCGCGTAGAACACCATGGCGTGCGCTACCGGGTTGGCCATGTTGATAAAGGTCTTCTGCTCATCACCCTGGGTGTACACGGCAACTCGCAAGACCTGGGCCGAAACGGTACGGACCGACTCTGCACTGGCCGCACTCACATACTCCGGTGACGTCAGGACATACACCCTCGCCCTGTGTTTCTCATCCGGTACCCGGACATCGTGTGTCGCGTGCAATACCAGATCCGACGCTGCGAATGCTGCGTCCACTGCGGCAGTCGTTGCCTCGAACGATACCGAAGACGCATGAAGCGTCTCAAAAATACCTATGTCGTCATCCGCCGCAAACGAAAACGGCGCTGAAATCAGCGCCGCAATCGTGGTTACGGCCATCAATATCCTGGCCTTCATCGTGGTCTCCTAGAAGCGATAAGCGACTTCGAATTCGAGTTGATCCATCGAGAGTTCGATCGTCTGGGTCGGATCGAACATATTCGGGCCAGTCACAGAATTCTCCGGCGCGTACATGAACGAGAAGCTGAGTGCGCCGCCATTGTCCGTCTGTCGGGTCAATCCGAAGGTGATGTGCTGCTCCATGACACCCGGTGCGAGCAGATTGAACAGAACATCGGCTGACTGAATCGGTTGGTCACCGGTGCTGAAACCGAAGCGCCACGTGTTCTTCTCGTTTTGCATCCACTCCAGGCCCAGCTTGTAAACCGTCATATCTTCCCAGCCAAAGCCCGGTCCATTGGCGCCGCCGAGGCAGCTTTCGAAATCCATGCCGCCAAACGGCAGTGTCGGGCAAGTCACCATGTTCGCCATCGGGTTTGCAATGGAATCTACGTCGCCATACGCGATCTGCTCGATGTCGACATTGATACGCAGTGTGTCGGTCGCGACAAAGGAGAGACCAGCCTTGATGCTGGACGGGATATCGAACTCTCCCCCACCGACATACAGGTCTGCGTAGTCATCGAATTTACCCATGGACATCTTGGACTGGTAAGCAAGTCCCAGGCTGACCTTGTCCGTAATGCCCCACCACAGACCGGCGCCAAAACCCCAGCCGGCAGAGGTGTCACCGTCATTGTTCGTCAGCCGGGTTGGAAACGCTGTACCCCCGGACTCCGCAAACGACTTCGCGATGGGCGCGAACGTCTGGATGCCCTTGGCCTCAAACATCTGTACGGCGAAGACAGGTCCTGCTCCCCAGGCAAACTTATCGTTGACCTTGTTGGAGTAATTGACCGCAAGGAACGCCTGCATCAGGTTGACGCCAGCCGTTCCATCGCCCCTCGCGCTCGTGAGTTCGGCGCAATAGGGTCCCGTACCCGTAAGCGGTGCACCCGTCAGGGGATCGGCGCCGCAGAAGTACGAGGTCGCGGCAGCGGACGGGCTATCCCAATCGGTGTTCATACCGCCACGGCCGTAGAACACCGCGGTTACATTGGCGTCACCTTCGAGGCTCCAGTTCTTGGCCACGTAGGGAATCGGGAAGTATTCGCTGCTGCTGTCGATCTTGCCCTCCGAGATCGAGAAGGACGGCAGGCAGGCACCCGGGTTCGTTATCGGATCGCAGCCGCCAAGATCGATGAAATTGCCGTTCAACTGGCTGGCGCTGGCTTCATAGCTGCGCCGCGGGCTGAACAACGACAAGCCAACTTCCCACCCGTCGCCGGTAAAAACACCCAGCGCCGGATTCGAGGAGCTCATGATCGCGCCCATGTCGGCATTCGAGCCCACGCCCGTGCCGGCCATACCCTTCGAGGCCGTGCCCACACCGTGCGTGAAATAGCCGTTCGTCGCCATCGCAGCACTGCTGAAGGCGAACAGGCCCGTGGCCACAAGTGCCGTTGTGACCTTACTACCTTTCGAACTCATTTCTTTTCTCCCTGCGTTTCGCAGAATACTTCGTGTAACGTGTGCATTACTTTCGGCGCATCGTCGCCGGCCAGCGAATAGCTGACTGATTGCGCGTGCTTCCGAGCCTTTACAATCTTTTCGCGCCGCAGAACGGCGAGGTGTTGAGACAGTGCCGACTGGCTGAGGCCGAGGATGTCCTGGAGTTCGCTGACCGTCTTTTCACCCTCGGACAACTGGCACAGGATCATCAGGCGCCATTCATTGGCCATCGCCTTGAGCAACTCCACAGCATGCGAAGCCTTGTCGTGGAGCTCCGCAAGCTTCTCGAAATCCGCAATCGAGGACACGGTCTCGTCGTTCATTCGCCGCAGCCGCCGAAGCCTTCAGAGTCCATCTTCGCCTCGTAGGCTGCCGCGCAGTCGCTACCGAGGACGAGGCTGCCCTTGACCGAATCCCAGTCATCGGGCTTGAGAATGAGCAACCAGCCTTTCTCGTACGGATCGTCATTGGCAATACCCGGGTCCGCGACCATGGCTTCATTGACAGCCACCACTTCACCGCCGGCCAGGGACTTGGCGGGACCGACCCACTTGCCAGACTCCAGCGTGCCACAGGACTTGCCGGCACGAACGCTGCGGCCGACCTTCTTCGGCGTGAACGCAACCAGCTTGCCGGCCATCGCGGTGGCGACCGACGTCATTCCGATCTTGACGGTGCCCTCGCCCGTCTCCGTGAACCAGATATGGTTATCGACGTCGTACAACAGGTCGTCGGGAAGGTTACATCCCCTTACAGATGGCATACCTATGTCTCCTTCGTAAATGATTGATTCGAATCAGTAGCCGATCGGATCGGCTTCGACGAACAACAAAATTCGCCGAGTCCGGCCACCTGCAGCTTCCCGCTGATGAACAAATACAGGTGCTTGGATACCAAACCCATCATATATAAGCGATCCGTAATATCCGCATGTTCGGGCTGCATCGTGATGAGGTTGTAGTGATAGGCGACTTCGCGGCAGGTCTCGCGGCAGGCGTTGAAGCTCGGATCACCCGTGGCGCCCTGCCTGTGCAGGGCCAGCAGCCGAAAGCCCTCGCGCTCTTCCCGGGTAGGTACTTCTCCCCGCGCGACGACCCAGTGCTCGATGACTTCCTCGCTGGCCCGCAACAGGTTGCGAGCGGCTGACTGAATGTCCGGTGTTGGCAACGGCGTCTCGAACACCGCCTCGAGTTCGGCGAGCGACCTCACCCGAGTCCTTTCTCTTTGAGGAACTTCATCGAGTCGTTGATATTCTCGTGAACGCCGACTTTCTTTGCCTTCAGCCCGAGCGCCATGCCGAGGAGTTGGGTGAAATAGAGGATCTTGATATCGACCTTCTCACCCAGCGTCTTTTCGGCACGAATCTGGTGCATCTCGAGACCGGAGTGACAGGTCGGGCATTCTGTCGCGATGACATCCGCGCCGGACAGTTTCGCGGCCTTCAGGATATTGAGGACCAGCTTGGTCGACGTATCGCTGTCGGACAGGGTATGGGCGCCCCCGCAGCACGCCGTCTTGAGGGGGAAATCGACGTTTTCGGCGCCGGCCGCGGCCAGGAGATCATCCATGAAATGGGGCTTGGACGTGGACTCGCTGCCCGGCCCCTGGTCTTTCTCCGGGAAGATATGGCGAGGGCGTGTGTACATGCAGCCGTAGTAGTTGGCGACCTTGATGCCGGACAGCGAATTCTTGACGCGTTCGGCAAGCCCCTGTTCACCAATCGATTCCTTGATCCAGTCGAGTGCGTGAATCGTTTCGACCTGGCCGGATTCGTACGTCTTGTGACCGGCCTTTTTCGAAAGGCGGTCGACGACCTCGGCCGACTCCTGATCGTTGGCGAGATCGTATTCGGCTTTCTTCAGGTTGTGATAGCAGCCGTTGCAGGGCGCCATGACCACATCCATATCCATCTCGTTGGCCGCCGTCGACATGACACGCGACGACAGGTAGGTCTGGATCTTCGGGTCGATGTTCTTGACTTCCATCGCGCCGCAGCAGTTCCAGTTCTTGACCTCGACGAGTTCGAGCCCTAGCGCCTTGCCGACGGCTTTCGTGGAGCGATTGTAAGAATGGCCGGATCCCTCGAGCGCACAGCCCGGGTAGTAAGCAACCTTCTTGTACTTGTCTTTCGTCGTCATTTTCAGCCTCGTCAGGCAGCCACGTCTTGCTTGGCCGTTTCAACCAGCTCGGCAAGGCTCAATGCCTGCACCTGCTTATCGTGTTGTTCGTCAATGTATTCCTGGATTGCAGCCGACGCCTTCGACCAGTCGTTCGTTTTCGGCGCTATCAATGTGGCAAGCCCCATGCGCGTCAACATGCCGACCGGCAAGCCCCGCAACATGCGTTTCACCATCTCGATCATCCATGGCTGGGCGAGCGCCTGGCCTGTGCGCGAGAAGAAGCGACGCATCGTCCGGCTTTCTTCGATCTTGCCGGTACTGACGATCTGTTCCGTGAACACCTCGTCGAAGTGCGTTGATGGCGATTTCTCGGTGTGGCCTTTCTTCTCGAGCCAATGTGCCGTTGCCTTCATTACGCCTTCGGGAAACACGTCCCGCGGACAGGCATACGTGCACTTGTTGCACGACACACATTGCCAGATGATGTCCTTGTCGCGGAGCAGTTCCGATTCGTAGCCCATGCGAATCAGGTAGATCCAGTAACGCGGATTGAAGTCCGGGTTTAGCGCGTTGACCGTACAGGCATTGGTACAGGATCCACATTGCCAGCAGCGATGGATATGCTCACCGCCCGGCAGCGCAGCGATTTCATCCTGCATATCTTCGTTGTAGTCCTTGACCACGCGCGTTTCGATGAACGTGCTCCAGTGACCTGAGACATCGACACCGTCGAGGACCAGTTCCTCATGCGTCGTCAGGTTCTCCGGGCGAATCAGTGATTTTTCATGAATTGGCATTAGTGTTCCGTCGGGTTCAGCTCGTAGCTGTCGTCTAGGACAAAGGCCTCGCCGTCAATAGACTTGAGGCGCGTTCTGCCGTTGCCTGGTTGAACGCCGTCGAGTCCAAGCAGGCGGCGTGTATGTTGCATCGGGTCTTCGGGGGCCTGGAAGTCGGCACGCAGATAGCTGCCGCCCTGCTCGCAGATGTACTGCGCATAGACCTGGGCACACAGCACGTCGACGTAGAACAGGACGTCACGGAAGAACCCGTTGTCGCTCAGGAACTGGCTCAGTTCTTCGCGCAGCATGATGTAGGTGCCGTAGTCACTCGGCACGGGGATCTTGATGTGGTCGACATTGTCGCCATGCCAGATCTCGCGAATCACGCCTGTATTTGATGCAGCGTCCCATACCCAGCGATTCATGAGCGGTACGCGTTCCGGTTCGGCATTGTGCAGCAGCTCTGAGGCGAGATCCCTCACCCAGCGATGCTTCTTGTCGTTCGGGAAACGGTCGCAGAACCGGCCTATGCGCACGTCGATGTGCTCCTTGTCATCGAACAGGTCGACAATAGCGGGTCGCAGTCTCGAGAACGCTTCCTCATTGAGCTGCTCACTGATCCGACGCCGGACCGTCGCCATGAAGGTACACAGGCCCTTGAACGTTTCCAGGTCGAGGTCCGCTACGTCGTTCTCAACCAGCGCCTGCCGGAACATCGCACTCTTGAGTTTGACAGCATCGATGTAACGTTCAATGCCGCCGTGATCTTCGCTGCCAGCAACCATCATCTGTAGCGCAGCCCGCAGAATATCACCCGACAGGTCGAGCACAGGGCGCTCGAATTCATGGGGCTGGATCGCGGTTTTTCCGAACATCGCTGGCCCCGGCTTATGCCGACTTGAGCGCTTTGGCGCCGGACAGAACGGCCATCGCAGCAGCATGTCCCTGGGTGATCGAGTCGTCGATCGTCTCCGGACCGGTTGCCGAACCCGCGACGAAGACGCCCGGTCGCGATGTTGCGCCCATCGATCCGTAACGATTGGCAACGTCGATGTAACCATTCGACTCCAGGTCGATCCCGAGCGTCTGGGAGATCGTTGGATTGTCCACGTTTGGATCCATGCCGACGGCATGCACGACCATGTCGAATGGAATCGTGATCGGACGTTTCACCAGCGTATCTTCACCCTTGACGATGAGTTTTTCACCGTCGGACGTTACTTCTGCAATACGCGCCTTGATGTACTTGACCTTGAACTCTTCCTGGCTCTTCCAGTAGTACTTGGTTTCGTAGAGGCCAAAGGTGCGGATGTCCATGTAGTAGATGTAGACGTGGCAATCCGGCAGTTCCTCACGAATCTCCATCGCTATATTTGACGAGACCGTGCAGCAAATCTTCGAACACCATTCACGGCCGATCTGGCGGTCCCGTGAACCCACGCAAAGCAGGATCGCAACGCGCTGGGGCTTACGTCCGTCGGACGGGCAGCGCACGCCCTGCCCCGACGAGATCATCTGTTCGACCTGAGTCGTCGTGACGACGTCTTCGTACGTGCCGAAGCCCCACTCGGGCTTGTTCACCGAGTCGAAGTGCGTAAAGCCGCTGCAGACAATGACCGACTCAACCTCCAGCGAGTCGCCGTTCGACAACTCGGCGGTGAAATCGCCCGGTGTTCCGTCGAAGCCGGTAACCGTGGCGCCGGTGACGATCGAAACGCTCGATGCTTCCTCGACGCGCTTGACCATGCCGCCAATCGCATCCTTCGCCCACTCTCCGGTGGGTACGAGTTTCGCGTACCCCGACAGGATCGGCGCTCCGCCCAACCTGTCTTCCTTCTCGACGATGACACATTCCTTGCCCACGGTGGCAAGACTGTGTGCCGCGGCCAGACCTGACGGTCCACCGCCTATGATCAATACTGGTTTGCTCATTATTTTGTCGCCTATTATCTTTGGCTCTTACTCGTTGGGTTTCGACTCCACGGCTTTGAAACCCGGTCCGGACGTAATCATCAATCGCGGGTCGTAAAGGGTCTCGCCCCTGCCTGCCTCTACTTCCTTGAGGTATTCCTCGAACTCGGCCTTCTTCGCCTGCCAGTCGATGCCGAGCTTGTCGAACAACTGCTCCGTCGGCGACGCATGCCAGTGCGACTGCACGATCTTGTAGGGATGTGCACCGCACACGAGCGCCGCAAACTGGATGTCAGCCAGCACCGGCAATTCAACAGGCTTGCCGACCGCTGCGCCGATCCACTGGTTCTTGTCCAGCGTGGTAATACAGCCCGTATCGTGGCCGACCATCATGTCGGCACGCGCCTCTTCCTGGGCAACCCGCAACTTGCGATCGATGGCAAATGAACGCGTGAACTCGCGTTCTGAAATGATATGGCGGAAACCGAAGCCACAGCAGTCATACCAGGTCGAGTAATCAATAACCTGGGCGCCCAGCGTCTCGAGCACGCCGGTCGTGACGGCCACGCGATTGCCTTCGAGGATATCGTCGTCGTAAATCGCGTCCTCGGGCACCATCTTGTAGACATGACACGCCGGATGTACCGTCGCGCGAATGTTGCTGCAATCGATGACCTGGTGCTCCTTGATGCGGTCACGCATCACGTGCACCCACTCCGAGTAATGAACGACTTCTTCCGGGATCAGCAGCTTGCCGTCAACGAGACGGCCGAGCTTACCGAGGATCGTCTTGACCCGCGCACGCAACTTGGCTGAGTGCAGCAGGTAGCCCCGCACTTCCTTGTAGTTGCCGAAGGACGTGCCGCAGTGCACCAGCGGGTAGAAATACCCCTCCGGCAGACCCTGCGCCCTGGACGCAACGTAGGCCTGGTGGAAGTTGCGCAGGAATACGGCGGCCAGGCTCTCGATGTTGCCGATGCCCGAGCCGTGATAATTCCAGGCCGTGCAGGACGTCTGGTCTGTCTCGTCAAGATAACGGATATCCATCTTGTTCATGAGCCACAGAAGCGACGCCGGGTAACCCGGGATGTTGCCACACTGGCCGCAGGACTTGTGGTGCCAAAGCTGCTGTGTCGGGATGCGCTTGTCCCACCCGTACAGCGTCTTGACCGTTACGGGTTCGTGTTCGTCCTTGACCCGATGCACGAGGATCTCGCCGTCTTTCTCGAGTTCCCACATGGCGTCGCGGACGTCTTCAACACGATCCTTGTTGGTGAGCATGGACCGTTTATTGACGATCTGGTCGACCCAGACTGTCGCGGTATGTGCGTCCTCCTTGGACAGGTTCGCGTCGACCCACTCCGACCCGTGTCCTGTAAAACGCTCTCCGCCGTTACCACTACCTGTCGTCATTCTTCTCTCTCCTGACCTCAGTCGTCGTCCTGATCGTCCATCCAATCCTCATAGTCATCGCGTTTTTCATCCATGATGTCGAGGATCACGTCGAACAGGTTTTCGTCGATGGTTTCAAGACTGTCGAGTACGCCGGTTTCTTCCCAAATCGTGTACAACTCAACCGATGTCTTGAGATTAACTTCCCACGCTGTCTTGGTGGTATGCAGCGTAGGCATGGGGATCGCTTTGCGAAGGATTTCCAGCGGCGCGTCGACCTTTGAAATATTCGGCCCCCAGTCGGCAAAGCCCTCGGGGTTGATCATATCCGGCGACAGCTGGTTACCCGTGGAAATGAGCTTGAGCATGACGCGGCTGAAGGGGCGCAGCACGGCCTTGGCTGACTCCATACCGTGCTTGATCGCGGTCTCACGCATCAGCATGACCAGCCCACCCGGCGAGTTGCCAAATGGACAGCGCGCCGCACAGGTGTAGCACTGCGCACAGGACCAGATCTTCTCCTGCATGGCGTCGTAAATGGCTTCGAGATTCTCGGTCCACAGCAACTGGACGATTTCGCGCGGACTGAAGTCGTAATAATGTGCGGCCGGGCATGTTGCCGTGCAGATACCGCAGTTCAGGCAGCCGTTAAGCTCGTGATCGAAGCGTAGATCCGCCTGGATGTCCTGGAAGATCTCCTCGAGCTTCTCGCGTTCAACGGGCGGCGAATCCGATACGGGGTCGCCAATGTATTCCTGGATTCGGGTCGCTGAGGAATGGGACATAGGGTAAGCCCTTAAAAATTAGTAGGATAAGACCTTGCAGTCACCTTCCATGACTTCTTCGATAAGGTGAGCACCGCCGACGATGCCCTCACACTCGGGGATCAGGTCTTCCTTGGTCATGTCGAACAGGTCGAGATTCGGTGAGCAGCAATAGAATTTCGCGCCGGCTTCGTGGGCGTCCTGGATAAAACTGTACACCGACTTCGGCGAACCTTCCTTGACGAACAGCTTTTCCGCGACACCCTTTTTCATGAGGCGTCCCGAAGTCGCGGTGCAAATCACGTCGACCTCGTAGTCCATTGCCGCGGCCACGGTGGCCTGGAATATCGGCGCACCCAGTTCTTCGCCATTCCGCGGATCGGTATTCGCCATAACAATGATGAGTTTTTCAGCCATGATCTTGGTTCCCTGAGCTTTAGACGGCGTCTAACAGCGCATTAGCATATACTAAATTAGTGATTCATCCAATTCCCTGCTGACCTTTGCCGCCAATGGCGAGGACATCAGGCGCGTGCGTTGCACAAGTCCGGTCATAATAGGTACCAGCTCATCCTCGAGGGTGGGCTGCAAGTGACGGAGCTTCTCGAGCTGCGCCGCGATATCCGCAGGCACCTCTTCGAATTCCATGATCAGGTCTTCGACCATACCGAGCTTAATGCCGGGGTTACCGGAAAAGCCATAAGCATTTTCGCCGACCTGCCAGACTGCCGGCCGTTCCAGGTTGTCTGTCGCCAATACGGCGGCCTGTGCCGGCGGTACCGGCCAGTCTCGCATGTAAACGACCTGGTTGAATGATGGCGGCAGATATCCGTTCAGCGCATCGTCGCACACACGGGTTACACGCAGCGTCTCCATCGTCAACGCTCGCTGCTCGACACTGCCGCCGGCGGCCAGGCTCAGAATCTGGGCACCGAGCCCCATACCGACGACCGGCGTACCCCTGTCGAGGAACTCCCGGGTAATGGCAACTTCATCCTGAAGAGTCGGCAAATCGCGGCTTCCCGCGGAACCCCATGGGCCACCGCCAAGCAGGAACAGAGCATCGGCCGGGACGTCCGCCTCAGGGAGCTTGCCCGCCGCAAACGGCCGGAAATACTGGAAGCGGATGCGCCGCCCTTCGAGATGATCCTCGATCAGTCCGAGGTACTCCCCCGCGGTGTGCTGGATGACCGCCACCACGTTCATGGGGTTCGCCTCAGCGGCGGCCAGGACGAATGCGTCGTCGTTGCTCTTGCACTCGGCCAATGTCAGGCGCCTTCGCGTTTCATCAGTGCGTCGTTGACGGCCGCGACAAAATCGTCGCCGCTTACACTGAGCATGTCGATGTCCGTGTCGTCGAAGAACTTCCGGATCACAGCCTCGACTTCCTCGAGCCGGGTGCCGAGCAATGCCGCCTCGAGGTCGAACACGACACGCGGCGGTGTAACGAAGAAATCCCCCGTGATCAGGACGCGCTGCAAGAGGCCATGCGTCGGTCCCTCGAGCTTCACAAACGCATTGATCGTGCCGCCGGGCCCGGTATGCGTTCCCTCAAGCAGCTTGTCGGAGCTGCCCGGGTTGTCGATCTCCCGAAGGAACTCCTCGGTACCGATCTCTTCGCCAAAGTATTGCTTCGCAAGGCTTTCTTCAGCCTCGGTGATTTCGCCGGGTTCGGCGGTAATTCCCAGCATGCCCGTGAAGCCCCTGATCAAGGCAGCCTTGATCGTTTCCATGTCGGGCAGATCGTCGCCCAGCAGCTCCTTGAGAGTGACCACCCGTTGCTCGGCCGAGTCGAGATCGTGCCTGGCCACCTTGGCTGCGGGAATATGGAGTGCCCGTACCATTTGCGCCGGATTCATGTCCACCAGGACCGTACCCTGGTAGATGAGTATGTCGCCGTCGAAAAATCCGCCTGTCCCGCTGATCTTGCGCCCATCCACCTCAATGTCATTGCGCGGTCGAAACCTGGCCTTCACGCCGAGCTCCCGCAGCCCCGCGGCAGCGGCATTGCAAATCGCTGCGGCGAGATCCGGCAGGTTTGCGATGCCCAGTGAATTGCGGTGAAACACGAGCTCCCACCCGAGCTGACCCTCATCGAGGTAGATCGCACCTCCGCCCGTCACGCGACGCACGACGCCAACGCCGTCTTCGGCACAGTAGTCGAGGTTGACCTCGCGACTGAGATCCTGGTGCCGGCCGATCAGCGCCGTCGGTGGAAAGCGCATGAAGCGAATCGTATCCGGCACCTTTTCCTGTTGCCGCAGTTCGATCAGCGCCGGGTCGAACGCAATGTTCGCGCGCCCCTCGCGCACGCCCGTGTCGATGACGCGAAAAACGGGGCTCATTACTCCACGGCTACCGGGATGTCGAGTTGCTTGCGGATCTTTTTGAGATCCTTCTTGTTCGGCTGGAATGGGTAACTCGCGATATTGCTGGGCGGTGAATCGCCGTAAGGCCTGTCACAGGCCGAGATATCGTCCTGGAACTTGCCCGGGCAGCCCGAGGTACGGAAGGCAATGCCGGCGTCGATCACCTCCGACAATTCTGCGTCGGAGATGCCGTAGCTCCGGACCCGACCCGCTTCGTCGAAGCGCATGTGGTCGACGCGCACGCCGCGATAGTCGATGAGGTAGCGAGCGAGCTGCACGCGACGCCACTGGTCACGCGGCGTGGCCGGCAGATGATCCATGAGCGAGCCGTTCTCCGGGAAGAAACAGAACATATGGCTGTGGCCGCCGAGATCGACGAGCTCCTGCACCAGGTTCAGGACTTCGTACTCCGTCTCTCCCATACCGACAATGATGTGCGCGCCGAATTTCTGTGGACCAAAGATATCCCTGGCCTCCAGCATGATGTCCCAGTACTTCTTCCACTTGTGCGGCGACTGCACGCCCTTGCCGCGCGTCCTGTCGAATAACTCGGGTGTCGCCGCGTCGAGCGCCACGGTAAAGATATCGGCGCCAAGATCCCGGGTCCGCTGCACGTCGGCTCTCGTCATCGTGGTCGGGTTCGACAGGATGGACACGGGTATCGCCTCGGGGTCGATCCTGTCAGTCCACTGCTCGAGCACGGCGAACGTGTCCTGCTCCGACCGGGGGTGAGTGATCATCGAGATGCACATGCGATGAAACGGGCTGTTCTCCGGATCCTTCGCGACAATGTCGACGACGTCCGTCATCGGCACGGCCGGCCAGTCCACTCGAATGAAATTGCGATCGGCGTAATCCCGCTCGGCTTCGCGATGGCGCGCCAGGCCACAGTAGGCGCAATTGGCGCGGCAGCCTTCCGGGTACGTCAGCAGCAGGTTCAGGCAGCGCGTGCATTCGCACCGGTGCATACGCCCGCCCATGATGCCAAGCGTAATCGCCGCGGCATTGGACAGCTGCACGTAGTCGGGCGACTTCATGTGTGGCGCCAGGATGTTGTTGTTGGGCAGATACACACCTTCCGGCGGAATGTCGTTCGCCTTGACCTGTTTGCCGTTCCTTCGATCTACCGGCGTTTTCTCCGGCCGCCGCGGCTGCATCTCTTCGAAGGCGTTAAAGTCGTGACCGCTGTCCTTCGACGCCGGCGTCGTTTTCTGTTCTATGCAACCCATCGTGCCCTGCCTTCTGGAGTAAATTTCTGGCCGATCTTGATCGAGCAACATGAATGCGCCTGCTCGAAGGGCCTGCCGATTGTGTGCGCAACTGAAACCGCGCCGTCCGCCGGGAATGCGATCCCGTCCAGGCCCGCCATAATGGCATAGGCGTCCGTAACGCGTTTGTGCATGCCGGGCGGTCGTGCGCAGCCGAGCAACACCTGTTGGTCCGGGATGCGCTCGCGTGCCTCCAGGAAAATGCGGCCTACGTCTGACGTGCGCGGGGTAACGAATGTGCCCGGCTTGGCATAGAACGGCATGATGACGACCAGCACCAGCGCATTGACGTCGTAGCGGCTGACCATGTCGAGCGCATTGGCCTCGCCGAGAATCTGGCCATAGTGCAGTCCGATCACGATATGTGGTGTGACCTCCATCGAGGTCGAGCACAGCGCCGCCAGGGTTTCCTCGAAGTCATCGACCGAGCGGTTCAGGTTGTAAACCTGCTCGATGGTTTCCTGGGCGCCGATAACGTCCATCATGACCGTGTCGACACCGGCCGACTCCATCTCCCTGGCTCGTCGTTCGTCCAGGAGGGCCGTATGCACGGCAATCTTCAGATGCGGGAAATCCTGCTTGAGGCGTTCGACGACCGGCATGTAACGGCCGTAGGGAATCTCGTTCTTCTTGTTTGAACCGCCGCTGAGCAGGAAGCCGCTCAGCGCCTGGGTCTCGACCAGTTGACGCACCTTCTCTTCCAGAATCGCGGGATTCGTTGCCGGAATCATTGGTTCGAGAATCTTCTTTTGGCAGTGGTCGCAATTCAGACCGCACTCGGCCGCGGTAATCGAAAACGCCGGGAAACTATTCTTGCCGCAACCCTCGAGCTCCGTACTCTCGTACTCCTTGAACGTCGGCGTAGAAAACCGGATAGGACGGGACACGGCAATTTCGGCACGCCGCTCGAATTCACCCACCAGCCCGGTGTCAAACTCCGCGTCCTCGAGGTCCTCGATCTTCGACAGTGAATCCAGCCAGTTCATCATGCAGCGTCCTTCAAACAGGTTGCGAGTGACCGTATCTCGTTGCGGATGGGCCCGTGATTCGGACGATCCGCCAATGTGATGAACCATGCCTCGTCGACGTCGTCCTCGTCGATGAGGTCGCATTCCATCGCCCGCAGGTACTCGGTCGCCTCGACCGGCAGGCGGTCCGGGAAAGTCTGGCCGCTGATGCGTCCCCACATCCCTGCCCAGTACCGCGTGACCGTCCAGGGATTATAGCCTCCGCCGCCCAGGATTACGGTCGGCAGGCCTTTGGCGATGACCCGGTCGACCGCTTCCCACAGGGTGACGTTCGACAACGCCATCTGCGATAAGGGATCGCCGGCAAGACAGTCGGCGCCGCAACAGAGGACGAGCGCGTCCGCGCAGGTGGCATCCACCAAAGGCAGCAGGGCCTCCCCGACCAGCAACTCGAATTCGCTGTCGTTGAGCCCGCGGGGCACCGGCAGGTTGTAGATCCCGGCCTCCGGGCGGGAGCGTGTGCCGGAAAACGGCCAGCGCCCGGCCTCGTGCAGGGAGACCGTGGTGACGCGGCCGTCGTTCATGAACGCGTCCTCGACCCCGTCGCCATGGTGAGCATCGAAATCGAGGTACATCACTCTCTGGCGACCCTGTTTGAGGAAGGTCAGGATGGCAAACACCGGGTCGTTGAAGTAGCAAAAGCCGCTGGCGCGGTCGGCCCGCCCGTGGTGGGTACCGCCGCTTGGATGAAACACGACGTGCCCGCGGCCGGCGAGTTCCGCCGCGAGAATCGAGCCGCCAACGGTCATCGACGCCCGCTCGAACAGCCCTTCAAACAGGGGGTTCTCGAAGGTCCCTACCTGGTAACGCTCGCGAACGTCCGGCTCGACCTTACCTGTGGCGTTTGCGTATTGCAGTGCCCGTACGTACGCCCGACTATGAAACTCGAGTAACTGCTCGACCGTCGCTGGCTGGCTTGCGCGAAAGCTTTCCTTATCGAGCCAGCCGAGCATTTGCAGCAGGTCGAGGACCGCGGCGTGCCGCACGATATTGAGTGGGTGATTGAAACCGAAAGCAGGTTTCCGGTAGATCTCGCTACCTACGAAATACGGCACGATATTGGGCATCGATCGAGAATATTATATTTCACTAATAAAGACAATTCTGATAGTCTAATATGATCTGTGCGTTGAACCCCTTTACTGACGAGGTACCTTAGAAATGTCCGCTGAAGAAAAGAGCATGTCAATCATTGTGACCAAGGGGTCCTTGGACTGGGCATACCCGCCGTTCATTCTTGCCACCACCGCCGCGGCGATGGGTCTTCCGGTTACCATGTTTTTCACGTTTTACGGGCTGCCGTTGCTGCTCAAGAACCTGAAACTGCAGGTGACTGCCGCCGGTAACCCGGCGATGAAAATGCCGATGATGGGCATGCACATGGGTCTGCCGAACCTCCTGACCGCGATACCGGGCGTCGACGCCGGCTGTTCCGTGATGATGAAAAACCTGATCAAGAAAAAAGGTGTGGCCTCAATCGAAGAGCTGCGTGAAATGGCCGTCGAAGCCGAGGTACGCATGATCGCCTGCCAGATGACGATGGATCTGTTCGAGTACGACAAGGCCGATATGATCGACGGTATCGACATCGGCGGCGCTGCCACGTATATCGAATGCGCCACTCAGGCTGACATCAACCTGTTTATCTAATTGCCGGAACGGAGAACTGATCCATGGCTGACGTAACACTCGACGCGAAGGGCCTCAACTGCCCTTTGCCCATCCTCAAGGCCCGCAAAGCACTCAAGGAAGTACCGGACAACGGGACGCTGGAAATCCTGGCCACAGACCCGGGTTCTGTTGCCGACTTCGAGGCATTTTGCCGCCAGACGGGCAATGAGTTGCTCGAACACTCGGAAAATGACGGCATCTATCAGTTCCTGATAAAGAAGTCCGCCTAAGACCACCAAGGGGCGTGAGAGAGCCATCTCCACGCCCCTTGTTTTCGCGCCTTTAGTCGGGGCGCAGAGTGCTTTCATGACCATACTACCCGGACTCATTCTCGCGCTGGTCCTGGCATTCGCCGGACAATTTCTTTCCAGGTTCATCGGCATCGATCTGATGGGACTCCCCAAGAGCCCGGTCAGTGCGATCATGATGGCAATTATCCTCGGCATCATTATTCGCAATACGATCACACTGCCGGTCTCGCTACAGCCGGGCATACGCTTTGGCCTTGTTCGCGTGTTGCGTCTCGGTATCGTCCTGCTTGGCATTCGTCTCAGCCTTGGCGAGGCCGGTGCTATCGGCCTGCAAGCCCTGCCCGTCATCATCGGCGCCGTGGCTGCGGCCCTGCTGATCGTCGGCTTCCTGGCGCGGCGCATGGGATTGAGCGGCAAGCTCGGCACCCTGATCGCGGTGGGTACGAGTATTTGCGGTGCGACCGCCATCGTCGCGACCGCGCCGACAATTGCCGCGAAGGACGACGAGGTCAGCTATTCGGTGGCCTGTATCACGCTGTTCGGCGTCATTGCGATGTTGCTTTACCCCTTCGCCGGCCACTGGATATTCGACGGCGATGCCGTCAAAAGCGGCCTGTTCCTCGGCACGTCGGTGCATGAAACGGCACAGGTTGCCGGCGCCGGGCTGGTTTACCAGCAGTACTACGACAGCCCCGAGGCACTCGACGTCGCGACCGTGACCAAGCTGGTGCGCAATCTCGGCATGCTGCTCATCATCCCGCTCATGAGCATTATCTATCACCGCAATCATGCCGCCGGCACCGAGGCGCCCAAGTGGTACACGATGATCCCGCTATTCGTCATTGGCTTCGCGATCATGAGCCTCATTCGCACCGTGGGCGACCTGGGCGACGCGCCATTTGGTGGCCTCCTCACCGCTGACCGGTGGTCGGCAATCGTCAGCCACACCAAGGACTTTGCGGAATTGTGTCTCGCCGTCGCGATGGCCTCCGTCGGCCTCGGCACGAGCATCAAGGGCCTGAGGGATATCGGCCTGAAGCCACTCGGTGCGGGTTTGATAGCTGCCGCACTCGTGGGTGGCGTGAGCATCGCATTGATATCATTGCTCTACTAGTACTGTTGCAAAGGGGGAAACCCGTGACGGACAAGAAGCGTGGAATACACGAACTCTATCGCGAAGATCCCGTAGCCGCGGACGAGCAGCTCTGGGGCCGCAAGGCAGACCCGATGACGCGCCGGGGCTTCCTGACCAGGGGCAGCCTCGTGGCCATGTCGGCAGCGGTCGGCGCCACGATTCCGTTTGCCCACCTGATGCCTTCCGGCCTCATCCCGGCGGCACTGGCGCAAACGGATACGCCGTTTGCGATTCCAGGCAAGGAAGGATTGGTCGTGCTCAACGATCGTCCGGTCAATGCCGAAACGCCGGCACACCTGCTCGACGATCGCGTAACCCCCGCCAAACACCTTTTTGTTCGCAACAACGGCATTCCGCCCGTGACGACGGATATCGATCTCGACGCCTGGGAAATCACGTTTGGCGGCGAGTCGATCGCACAGGAAATGACGTTCACGATTGGCGAGCTCAAGGAAAAGTTCAAACACTACACGTACCAGCTGCAGCTCGAGTGCGGCGGCAACGGGCGCTCTGAATTCGTGCCGCCCGCGTCTGGCAACCAATGGTCGACCGGCGCCGTCGGTTGCCCGGAGTGGACCGGTGTGCGTCTCAGGGACGTGCTCGAACACGTTGGTTTCAAGGACGACGCCGTGTACCTCGCCTACTACGGTGCCGACATCCATGCCAGCGGTGATCCGGACAAGGTGCCAATCTCCCGCGGTGTCCCGATCGAAAAAGCACTGGAAGACGAATCGCTGATCGCCTGGGCGATGAATGGCGACGATATCCCGCCCATGAACGGCTACCCGTTACGGCTCGTGATCGCGGGCTGGCCCGGGTCCGTTGCCGGCAAATGGCTGCGGAAGATTGTCGTTCGTAACCAGGTCCACGACGGTCCGAAGATGACGGGCACTGCGTACCGCGTACCCTGCAAGCCGGTTGCACCCGGAACCACGGTGCCCGACGAAGAGATGTGCATCATCGAGTCCATGCCGGTCAAGTCATTGATTACCTTCCCCAAGTCCGGCATCGAGCATGCCGTGGGTCAGCCCCTCGCCCTCCGGGGCCACGCCTGGGCGGGCGACGCCGAAGTCTCCGCGGTGCATGTGTCGATCGACTTCGGCGCCACCTGGATGAAGGCGGACCTCGAAGGCCCGGCCAACCGCTTCGCCTGGCAGCACTGGAACGCGAGCATGCGGCTACCCGAGACCGGGTATTTCGAAGTCTGGGCAAGGGCGACGGACGACATGGGACGCGCCCAGCCGATGGTGCTGCCCGGCTGGAACCCGAAAGGCTATCTCAATAACGCCTGCCACCGGATTGCTGTACAGGCCGTTTAATGCATCGCGCTGCCGCCATAACCATCACGACCGTCCTTGTCCTTGCGGCCTGTGCGAAGGAGCCGCCGCCGGCAGAGCCGGCGGCAGCGGAGGTGGTGGCGGCGGAACCGGCACTTGACCCCGTTACGGGTTTCGTAATGACAGGCGACTGGGAGCTGGTCCGCGCCAATTGCACGGCCTGCCATTCACCCCGACTCATAACGCAGCAACGTGGTACGGCGCAGCAGTGGCTAACCATGATTCGCTGGATGCAGAAGAAGCAGAACCTGTGGCAATTCGACCCGGATACCGAGAGCAGGATCATCGCCTATCTCGCCGCGAACTACCCCCCGAGCGATGCACAGCGGCGAGCGGCGATACCGCCTGACCTGATGCCGCCCAACCCCTATTCATCGGAGAAATGACATGCTGGTTTCACCCGCCGATGTCGTTGCCAAGGCCAAGGCGACGATCAAGGAATGCTCCGTTCGCGACGTGCGCGATTGCCTCAACGAGGGTACCGTACTCATCGACATTCGTGAGCGCACGGAATATCAGCGCGGCCATCTTCCGGGGGCGATGATCATTCCGCGCGGGCTGCTCGAATTCGAGATAATTCCAGCGCTGGAACGGCTGGGTACCGACACTCCGGTGGCTGAGCACGACATCGTCCTCTACTGCGGCACCGGCGGACGTTCGGCACTGGCCGCGAAGTCGCTCGACGCCATGGGCTTTCGCAACGTCAAGTCGATGGACGGTGGCATCGTCGCCTGGGCGGAAGCGAAACTGCCTCTGGTAACCCCTACGGCGTAAAACAGGCCAGGTCGTCGGCCACCGACACCTCGCCGCCATAACGTTTCCTTACCAGCGACACGTTGGCCGCGAGATCCGCCAGGCTGCGCGCCATGAAGTGACTCAGAACGAGCTGTCCGGGATCCGCCTCGAAGGCGACATTGCCGATTACCGACGGCGGTGCGTGCAAACGCCGGCCGACGCCGCTCACATCCTCTGGCACCGCCATGTGCATGACGAGAATGGAGGCTTCCTTTGCGAATTCCGTAAAGGCCGGGTCGCTGCCATTCTGGTCGCTGCCGAACACAAGGGTCGCGTCCCCTGCACGCACGCGAAACGCGACAGCCGGCACGATGCCATGCGGTACCCGCATGCCCTCCACCACCAGGTCGTCACTCGTCCACAGTAAGGCCGTCTCGCCAGGCGCTATCTCAAGCGGCGTGAGCATTGGTGTGTTCCTGGTGCCGTCGAGAAATGCCGAAAGATAGGCGTAGGCCCCACTGTCCCTGGCCAACATGGCGGCCAGAAATGCCTTGAGTCCGGGGAATTCGCCATCGCCATCGGGGCCGGCGACGCGCAGCGGTCGATCGCGAGCCGCAAAGCTGCCGGACTTGAGCAGCGCCGGGAAATCCGCCGAATGATCGGTGTGCAGGTGGCTGAGACCCACGAAGTCGAGGTCCTCGAAGCGAGCCCCGGCTTCCCCGAAGCGCAGGAACGAACCGCCGCCGGCGTCAATCAATGCCCGCGCCCTGCCGTCAATCCAGACAAGGTAGGCAGAAGACGCACGACCGTCGTCGGCGACAGGCCCACCGGAACCCAGCACCTGCAGCGTAACGCCGGACGATTCCGGGCAAGCCCCCTGCGGCGGCTGGCACGCAGCCAGCGCCATGCATGCGACCAAAGTCGATAGCCGCTTGATGAAAATGCGTATTGTCACGAAAAACCCCTCAGCGTATTCGTATTAACCGACATAGTACTTCACGATTTCTTTTATTAGCTTCATCTAATAGAGAAAGGTCCAGTGGCGAATAATACGAACAAAATCGCTGTCGTTGGAATTGGAAACAGCCTTCTGACGGACGATGGCGCCGGCATCCACACCCTAGAGCGGTTCGCCGCAAGCAACGACGACGACAGCGTCTGTTGTCTCGACGGCGGCACCGTCGGACTCGCCCTCCTCGATCGCTTCGCCAACCTCGACGGCCTGATCGCGCTCGACGCCATGAAGCTCGGCAAGCCCCCCGGCGCCGTGACCGTCCTGCTTGGCGAAGACATGGACCGGCATCTTCGCAACCAGAAAGGCAGTGTGCACGAAGTCGGCCTGTCCGACCTCATGGACGCGCTTCGCCTGCAGGGTGAGCTGCCCGACAAGCGCGCCCTCATCGGTATCGAACCCGAAGACATGGACTGGGGCACAGAACCCACTCCCGTCGTTGCTGCGGCCGTACCCCAAGCCGCGGCACTGGCCCACGACCTCGTTCGCAGCTGGCGCGCCGGGGTAAACCCGGAGTTGCGCTCATGACGACCCAACAGGAAGTACAGGCCCCGGCTTCGCCATTCCATGGGAACGTGCGTCCCATCCTGAACGAAGTCAAACACGCACTCGACAAACTGCTCGAGACGGACATTCCGACGACGATTGACCTTGCCAGCCTGCCATTCGGGCCCGGTGAACTGGAGTACCTGGAAGCGACCCTTGGAACGGGCGAGCTTTCCGCGAGACTGGATGCGCTGGGTAGCAGCCGCATCCGCGAAACGATCTATCCGGGCGTGTGGTGGGTGGAACACCGCAACGCCTTTGACGAGATTGTTGGTCGTTACATCGAAATCACACGATCACCCGAGATCTTGTCATCACAAGACGCCGACATTGCTGCCGGCCGCGCTCGTCTCGAGAATCAATTCGAGTAAGCCATTTTTAGCGGGAGGAAACAGCATGAAGAACAGACCGACCGTTGGGGAAATTTTGCAGGCGAAGGGGGTTTCGCGACGCGGTTTTCTCAAATACTGTGCAACGACGGCATCGATACTTGCCTTGCCGCCGAGCATGATTCCTCGCATCGCCGCGGCTATCGAGAACACGCGCCGGCCATCGGTGATCTGGTTGTCTTTCCAGGAGTGCACGGGGTGCACGGAGTCGCTGACGCGTTCGGCCGCACCGACGGTCGAGGGACTGATCTTCGACGCCATTTCACTCGACTATCACCATACGCTGCAAGCGGCAGCAGGCGAGCAGGCCGAGGCCGCTCGTCACGCTGCGATGGAAGAGAACGACGGTGGCTACCTGGTGCTGGTCGATGGCTCGATTCCTCTCGGTAACCCGGGATTCTCGACCATCGCGGGCATCAGCAATGTCGAGATGCTCAAGGAAACGGTAGCCGGCGCGGCCGCTGTCGTAGCCATCGGCTCCTGCGCTGCCTTTGGCGGCATTCCGGGCGCTGACCCGAATCCGACGGGCGCTGTTTCGGTCATGGATCTCGTCAAGGACAAACCGGTCATCAACGTTCCGGGTTGCCCGCCGATCCCGATGGTCATGACCGCCGTACTCACGCACTTCCTGACCTTCGGCACGATTCCGGACCTCGACAAGCACGGTCGCCCCATGACGTTCTTCGGCACAACGATCCACGATCGCTGTTACCGCCGTCCGTTCTACGAGCAGGGCAAGTTCGCCAAGACATTTGACGATGAAGGTGCGAAAGCGGGCTGGTGCCTGTTCAAACTCGGTTGCAAGGGACCGACGACTTACAACGCCTGTGCCACGACCAAGTGGAACAGCGGAACGAGCTTCCCGATCGAGGCCGGACACCCGTGCCTCGGTTGCTCAGAGCCCAACTTCTGGGACCGTGGCGGGTTCTACGAGCCGTTGTCGACCGGCCACTTCGGGAGCGGCGAAAAACTCGCCGGTGCAGCCGTTGCCGGCGTCGCGCTCGGCGTCGCCGCTGCCGCAGCGGGCCGTCGCAGACAAGCCAAATTTACAGGGGAGGGATGATATGGACCTTCTTGAATTTGCCAAGGGCCCTGCACTGCAGGTAGCCGCATACATCCTGGTAGCAGGATCGATCTGGCGTTTCGTCGGGATCATGCTCCTGAAGGAAAAACCGGACTATTCCGAACCGCGCAAGAGCGCCGGCATACTGGCGGCCTTGAAGGTCATCTACACGCGCAGTTTTTCGGCGGCGCCGTTCAAACGCGCAACGATGTACCCGAAGATGATGGCCTACGTGATGCATATCGGCCTGTTTGCGGTCGTTTTCCTGTTTGTCCCTCACATCATGTTCTTCGAGGGATTTCTCGGGTTCGAATGGCCGGGACTGCCGAACAGCGTGATCTTCTTCCTCGCCGTTGCTGCCGTCGTCTCGGGTATCGCCCTGCTCGTCAGGCGTTTAACCAATCCGGTGCTCAGGTTGATCTCCAACTTCGACGACTACTTCAGCTGGCTGGTAACCATCCTCCCGTTCGTGACGGGACTGATGATCCCGGTACGCATGGGTGTTCGTTACGAGACATTGCTGGCGATCCACATCCTCTCAGTCGCCTTGCTCATGATCTGGCTTCCGTTCGGCAAGCTGGGCCACACGTTCCTCGTGTTCATCACGCGTGGTACGACGGGCATGGTATTTGAACGCAAGGGGGCGAAGACATGACCACTGTAGACGGCAGACACACCATTGATCGTGAGGCCGAGCGCCTGGCCTACAAGCCGCCCGAGATTCGTCACGACAAGCAGGGCGACATGGGCCCGAAAGAGCGCATCGACGCCGCGATGTACAATTTTGTCAAGAACTTCAACACGCAGACCGCGTCGTATCTCGATGGCTGCCTGCACTGCGGCATGTGTGCGGACGCCTGCCATTTCCATGTCCGCACGGACGATCCTCGATACACGCCAATCTGGAAGATCGAGCTGTTCAAGCGCACGTATAAACGGCAGGTCGGACCATTCGCGTTCTTCTATCGCCTGCTCGGGCTGAAGAGAAAAGTAACGCTCCAGGACCTCGAGGAGTGGCAGCACCTGATCTATGACAGCTGCACGGTTTGCGGTCGTTGTTCACTGGTTTGCCCGATGGGCATCGACATCGCCGGCCTGGTCTCCATGGCTCGGCACGGCATGTTCAAGGCCGGCCTCGTTCCACACGAGCTGCACGAAGTTGCCAGGACATCGGCCGAAACCGGAAGTCCACTCGGAATATCGCCCGAGAAATTCGACGAACGGGTCGAGTGGATGGCCGATGAGCACGACGTCGACATCCCGATGGACGTGGATCAAGCCGATGTGCTCGCCGTAATGTCATCGATCGAGATCAACAAGTACCCGCAATCGATCGCGGCCACAGCCAAGATCCTCAATGCCGCTGGTGAAAGCTGGACCTTCCGCACAGACGGTTTCGAGGCAACCAACTTCGGCTTGCTGTCGGGAAATCCCGAATGGCAGAAGGCATCCACGATGAAAATCATCGATGCCGCGATAAAGATCGGTGCCAAGACCGTGGTCCTGCCGGAATGCGGTCACGCCTACATGGCATTGCGCTGGCAAGGTGCGAACATGTACGGCAAACCGCTGCCGTTCAAGGTCCTGCACATCTCCGAGTACATGGCGGACGCACTGAACTCCGGCAAGATCAAGGTGAAAAAGGTCGACAAGAGTGTCACCTACCATGACCCGTGCCAGGTGTCGCGCCGCGGTGGCGCGACCCAGGCTGCCCGCGACGTTATCAGGCACCTGGGCGTGGATTTCCGCGAGATGGAGTACGGCGGCGACTACAACTGGTGCTGTGGCGGTGGCGGTGGCGTAGTCACCATCAAACGTGCCGACCCGCTGAGACACCGGGCATTCAAACTGAAGATGGACCAGGTTGAGAAGACCGAGGCCGATGAACTGTTGTCCAGCTGTGCCAATTGCAGGCAGAGCTTTGACGACTCCCAGCAGCATTTCAACTGGGATTACACAATGGGTAGCCTCATGGAAATGGTTGCCGAAAACCTTGAGGGGGGCAAATCATGAGCTCTCGAATTGTAGTTGATCCCATCACCCGCATCGAAGGCCACCTCCGCATCGAAGCACAGATGGATGGCAACCAGATTGGCCAGGCCTACTCGTCCGGCACAATGGTTCGCGGTATCGAAATCATCCTGCAAGGCAGAGATCCGCGTGATGCATGGGCATTCGCACAACGCATCTGTGGCGTATGCACACTCGTGCATGGTGTAGCCTCGATTCGCTCGGTAGAAAATGCGATTGGCGCCAAGATTCCTCCGAATGCCGAATTGATTCGCAACCTCATGATCGGTGCGCAATACATCCACGACCATGTCATGCACTTCTATCACCTGCATGCTCTGGACTGGGTGGACGTCGTCTCCGCCCTGAGCGCCGACCCGAAAGCAACAGCCGCCCTGGCGACGTCGCTGAGCAGCTACCCGCGATCGTCTGAAGGCTACTTCCGCGATGTGCAGAAGAAGGTCCGGGACTTCGTGGAAGCGGGACAGCTCGGTATCTTCGCGAAAGCCTACTGGGGGCACCCGGAGTACAAACTTCCGCCGGAAGCGAACCTGATGGCGGTCGCGCACTACCTCGATGCCCTTGAATGGCAGCGCGACGTGGCACGCCTGCACGCGATCTTCGGCGGCAAGAACCCGC